>CAZBPU010000060.1:0-11443 GCA_964493845.1 uncultured Sulfurospirillum sp. | reverse complement strand
AAGAAATAATGAAAAAATAGAATTGTGGGTTTTAGCACCTAAAAAAAATAAAACAATTTTTAGTTATAATTACTAAAGATAAAAATGAAAGATAAATAATGAGCAAAAATTTATATATGGTAAGCCTTGGGTGCAACAAAAACTTAGTAGATTCAGAAGTGATGCTAGGAAGGCTAAAAGAGTACACAATTATAGATGAACCACAAGATGCAGATGTTTTGATAGTAAATACTTGTGGTTTTATAGGACCAGCAAAAGAGGAGAGTTTAGATACTATTTTTTCTCTACATGAACTTCGTAAAAAGGACTCTTTACTTGTTGTAACAGGGTGTTTAACTGAAAGATATAGAGAAGAGTTACAAGCTGAACTCAAAGAAGTAGACCTTTTTACTGGAACTGGTGATTATGATAAAATTGATGAGATTATAAAAAGTAAAAAAAGTCGTTTTACACCTGCCACTTATCTTCTAAATGATGAAGAGAGAGTTATCACGGGCTCTAAATCTCACGCATATATAAAACTAAGTGAGGGATGTAATCAGAGTTGTAGTTTTTGTGCAATTCCTAACTTTAAAGGTAAGCTTCATTCTCGCTCACCCCAATCAGTTGTAAAAGAAGTTACAAACTTAGTTAAAAAAGGTTTTTATGACTTTAGTTTTATATCTCAAGATAGTAGCTCTTATGGTAGAGATTTAGGTAAAAAAGAGGGACTTATAGAGCTTATAAAACTTATAGAAAACATAGATGGTATAAAGAGTGCAAGAATTCTCTATCTTTATCCTACAACCACCTCAAATGAGCTTATAGAGACTATAATCAACTCAAAAACTTTTCACAACTACTTTGATATGCCAATACAACACATAAGTGATGTTATGTTAAAGCTTATGAAAAGGGGCGCTGGAAAAAGTAGAATCATAGAACAACTCAACATGATGAGAAATGCTGAAAATAGTTTTTTAAGAACAGGACTTATAATAGGGCATCCAAATGAAACTAGAGTAGAATTTGACGAGCTTTTAGAGTTCGTAAAAGAGTTTGATTTTGATAGAGTTTCACTATTTGCTTACTCTGATGAAGAAGATACAACTGCTTATGAGATGAGTGAAAAAGTAGATGAAGATGAAGTAACTACAAGATTGGAACTCATTGAAGAGATAGTAAAAACTAAACATGAAAAATCACTAAACAATGAACTAGGTAAAACTATACAAATCATTATAGAGGGTGAAAGTAGTGAGGGTGAGTTCTTTATGGGAGCTAAAAAAATCTCTTGGGCACCTGAGATAGATGGTGAAATACTTGTAAATGAGAGTGACGTAGGAGCTTTAGAAGTTGGAAAAGCTTACGAAGCCAAAGTCAAAGAGTTAGTTGGAGATAAACTACTTGTTAGTGTTACCAAAACTCTCTTCTAATGTTTTAGAAGAGTTAAGAAAGGGTAAAAACTTACTAGCATTTTCAGCAGGAAGTGATAGTAGTGCTCTTTTTTTTATGCTCCAAGCTTTACGGATAGAGTTTGATATTGCCTTAGTAAACTACCAAACTAGAGAGCAAAGCTTAGAAGAAGAAAAGTACGCTAAAACTTTAGCAAAAAAGTTTAAAAAAGAGTGTTATACCTTTACATGTAAACTAGATTCAAATAACTTTGAACACAATGCAAGAACAACTAGATATGAGTTTTTTCAAAGTATTATCGCTAAACACTCTTATGACAATCTTCTTACAGCTCATCATCTAAATGATAGATTTGAGTGGTTTTTGATGCAACTCTCTCGTGGTGCTGGAACAGTTGAGCTTAGTGGTATGAGTGAGATAGAGGAAAATGAAAAGTATAAAACGTTAAGACCACTTCTCAATACTGAAAAAAATGAGATTTTAGAGTTCTTACATGTAAACAAAATCAAACACTTTTTAGACTGCTCAAATGACGATGAAAAACACTTTAGAAACCGTATTCGTAAAGAGTTTGCTTCATCATTTTGTGAACAGTTTTCAAATGGAATAAAGAAGAGTTTTAACTATCTCGAAAAAGACAAAGAAAGACTCCTACCAAAAATATTGGAACAAAATAACAAACTATATATATTACAAAGAGATGAAGATGATTTGATAAATATAAGAGGTATTGATAAGATTGTAAAAAAATTAGGTGTTCTTTTAAGTAGTGCCATGAGAGATGAGATACTAAGAACTAAAGATTGTATAGTCTCTTCAAAGATTGCTATCTCTTTTAGTGAAAATAAAATCTATATCTGTCCTGTAGTAAAAACAAAAATGGATAAAAAATTTAAAGAGAAATGTAGAGTTGAAAAAATTCCTAGTAAAATAAGACCTTATCTATACTCTATTTTGTAGAATTTATATCGTAAACTTTTATCATAAAGGTTGAGCTTATTGTACTACCATTTGACTCCATATTTATAGGAAAATCTGCTTGTATAATGTTTTCATATCTATTGAGCCCTTCTAAAAACTTATAAAAATTTGTTGGGCTTTTTAAAGATGTACTTACTTTTAACTTATACTCTATAAACTCTTTTTTATGGGCTTTTTTATCTATCTGTGTTAGAGAAACTTTATTGAAAAAATTACCTGTATATTTTATAAAATTATCTGATGAAAACTTATGCATAAAAGATGTTATTGCACGTTTGTTTTCACTGTTTAAGTTACTTAATTCTACATTCCTATCTGCAAGTATATTTTCTACTCTCATTTTATGAACAAATGCTTTTTTATATACTGATTTAGATGCTCTATACTCTTTTACATTTGGAACTATTACAAAAAGTATCATAAAAAGAGTTACTACTATAAAAACTAATAAATAGATTAACAACTTTACAATATCTATTTTTTCCATACTTTTATCCATCATTCGCCTTCTGGATCTATAATTTTATTTGTACTAACAAAGTTATACCAACCTTCATCTGTTAGATAAAATATAGTATTACTAGTATGAAAAATAGATTTTAAAGGAGCTGCTAAAAGAAAGTCATATGTATCTTTTGTAGGAGTTACACCATAAATTACAAGTGAATTTTTTTCCATAATAACTCTTTTTAATGTAATTTGATCAGGGACCAAATCAAATAAATTTTTGATACTATCTTTTAGAATAATATTATTAGCATATATCTCTTCCGCTACTGCTTTTTGTCTTAAAATAAAGCCTATCTTTTCATCAATAGAATCTATATTCTTTTCAAGCATAGCTCTTTTAGTATTTAACTCGATTGTACTACTTTTATAATCTGAATTTTTATAAATTACAAATATATTAAAAACATTTAATAAAATAAATATAAAAGTGATAAAAATCAACCACACTTTTGTAAACATTGTAAAAAAGTGTTTTTTTCTTGGGCGTATAAATGAAAATCTCACTTCAATACCTCTTCACGTGCAATATTACAAACAGTTTCATTTATATTTATCTTATTCATCTCTATATCCATAAGAAGTTCATCTTCAATCATACCAATAAGCTCTGAACTAACTTCATAACCATCATATATTACAACAGTATCTATAAAGCTACTTTTATAAAGCGGATTTGAATAAAACTCTTTTAAAGATGATATTAAATATTTATATATCAATATATCTCTACCATAAAGCTCTAAATCACTACTCTCAACCTCTTCTTCACTATCAAAGTGACCTAAATCTTTTTCTTCTAATGAAACATCTTCAAAACTTGTAACTTCATCTGAACTAGCTAAATCATCTAGCTCATTTAAATCTTCTAAATCATCTGTTCCACTTATCTCGTCTTCACCGATATTATCTAACTCTAATATGTTTTCTATACCCTCTTCTTCTTCTACATTTTCCCAATCTTCATCATCTTCAGAAGAGATATTATCATCAGTCGTAGTTTTGAAATATGCTCCAAAAAGAAGATTTCCACTTTCAAAAACTGTAATAGTAACAGAATCTTCTTGATTCAAAATATAAAGTACTGGTTTATCTTTTAATTTCTCTTTTTTTATAAGTGAGTATTGAACAATAAAAGGAGAATATATAAAATCTATTCCTGTTTTATTAAAAAGTTTTTTTGCCCAATTTATATCTATAAAAGATGCATAAATAGACCATTTTTTATCTATATCAATATGAGTAACACTTTTCATATCAACACTATTTTTCTCAAAATCAATCGCCGTTGTACCGTTTATAGCACCTTGTCCCATAGATTCCAAAAGAAGTGCTAAATAAGCAAAGTTGTATTCTAACTGTAAAGAATCCAAATACTCCTGCATTTTTAAAGGAATACTATCAGTCTCTTTTATCTCAAAGTTTTTAGAAAATTTATCTTTTAATATACCATTTTTCATAACTTTAGAGTAAATAGTCCACTCTTTACCCTGCTGAACTATAGATACAAATATATTTGAAAAATACTTCTGAAAAACTTTAGTTAATGCCATATACGCCCGTTTTTATTTATTTTATTACCATTATACCAAATCTAAAGCAAAAGAAGTTCCTAAAATAGTTCTTCATAAAGTTGTATAAACTTTTTTTGCATCTTTTGACTCTTCTTAAGTAGTGACTCTTCTGTCATAGTCGATGGAGATAAATTTTTATAGCTCTCTATCATAATTTCACACATCATTTTAACACGTGTTTTATCTGCCTCATTATAATCTTTTTTAGAACTTATTTCATCTATTTTTTTTAAGTATCTGTTTCCTTCTTCTATATAAGATTCATACTCTTTAGCTATTTTACTTTGAGTCATAACAGTATTTGCCATTTTATTATATTTATCTTGCTCATATGCTTTTTTTGCAAGTTCATAAGCACTATTATAGTTTCCTAAAAAATAATAGACTCTAGCTTGAATTGAATTTTGATAAGACAAATTAGAACTAAAGAAGTAAACACTTCCCCCAAGTAAAAAAACAACAAAAATAATCAATTTAATTTTAGAAAGCATGGCGCATAAGCTCCTCTTTTATCTTTTCCTTTGCCGATTCCAAACTCATATCTGTGATATAAAATGGATTACTATAATAATAATCTAAAGTAGAAAATGGCTTTGGAATTGCAAATCTATCCCAACTTTTTAACCTCCAAGCTTTTGAAGCTCTACAGTTCATCGCAACTATTGGAATGCTTTTTTTCTGTGCAATAACAACGGCACCATCAGCAACACTATAACGTGGACCTTTTGGACCATCTGGTGTTATACCGATATCTTTTCCTTTTTTTAAAGATTTAAAAGCACCCTTTAATGCACTAACTCCACCTCGTGAAGAGCTACCACGAATAGTTCCACCACCAAAAAGATGTAAAAGTCTAGTTGCTATCTCACCATCATGATGTCCTGATACAATAACATCTATATTATTAGAATTTCTATAGTTTTTATAACCAAAAACGAGCATTGCAATCTCTCCATGCCATAAAACAAATATACTAGGAGTCTCTTTTACTCTATGTTTATCAAAATGGTATCTTTTTTTACATGTAAAGTATATAATATAAAGAATAATATATGCTATTGGAGGCACAAAAAATGCCTCCAATTTTCTTTTTGTTTTTTTATTTAACAATTTCGCCATAAAGAGCCAAACGCCTAGGATTTGTAATCAAAACTTTTTGTGTAGTTCCTAGTAACTCTTCATCGCCTTCTACTTGAACAAGTGCATTATTATCGCTTCTTCCTGCAACCATACCATTGTTTCTCAACTCTTCAAAGTATACTTCATAAACTATATCTTTTCTTGAAGCAGAAATTTCATCTAAAATCTTATCTTGTCTATCTTGCAATCTTTTTAATCTTTGTGAGCCTATTTTAGGGTCTACTTGATTTGTAAACTCTGCAGCTTTTGTGAGTGGACGAGCAGAGTACTTAAAGGCAAAAATTTGTTCAAATTTTACTTGTTCCATAACATCCATACTCTCTTCAAAATCTTCATCTCTCTCACCAGGAAAAGCAACGATAATATCTGTACTAATAGAAACATCAGGAACCAATTCTCTAAGTTTTAATGCACGATTCAAAAACCACTCTTTAGTATATCCTCTTTTCATTTGCTCCAGTATATGAGTTGAACCACTCTGTAAAGGCATATGCATTGATTTACATACTTTTGGATTATTTGCAAAAGTTTCTAAAAACTTATCATCCATATGAAGTGGGTGAGGTGAAGTAAAACGTATACGCTCTACTTCTTCTATCTTACTTATCATATTTAAAAGATCTGAAAAATCTACTTTTTCATCTCTTCTTGAAGAAAATCTTCTTCCATAATTATTGACATTTTGACCTAGCAAAAATATCTCTTTAGCACCACTTTTTGCTGCACGTCTAGCTTCTTGGATTATAAGTTCAGGTGGTATAGATATTTCATCTCCACGAGTGTGTGGAACTATACAATATGTACATTTTTTATCGCACCCTATAGAGATATTTACAAAAGCTTTATAGTGAGACCCACGAAATTCACTAAAAGCATATGTACTCTCATCATAATCAATACTAACATCAATAAACTTCTCTTTTTTAACTGCTTCTGAAATTTTCGATACATTTCTAGCACCAAGAACAAAACTAACAGAAGGCGCACGTTTAAATATCTCATCGCCCAAGTGACTTGCAGTACAACCACAAATCCCTATTTTTGCTCCATCTTTTTTAATCTTATTAAAAACACCTATTTCAGAAAAAAGTTTATTAACTGGTTTTTCTCTAACACTACACGTATTTATCATAATCAAATCAGCTTGCTTTGCATCATTACAAAGTTCGTAATTATCTTTACTACGAAGTTCAGCTATAATGTGCTCTGTATCTCTTGTATTCATAGCACACCCAAGCGTCTCTATATATACTTGTTTCAATCATTATCCCTTTACAGTATATGAATCTCATACATATAATCATCTTCTCCAAGACCATACTTTACTTCACGTAAATATACGCTAAAATCTTTTTGTTCAAAATGTTCTACTAAAGCAACTAAATCTTTATGTGAGTTCTCTTTATCAAAATAAAGTATCTTATGACTATCTTTTGCTATTATCTCTTCTACTTTTTCTAATGTAATCGCTTTTGGTTTTGCGTTTATCTCTCTTCTTGCTAATTTTAATTCCATTTTATTTACCTTATTGCATTATTATAATCCACTAGTATAGCAACTTTTCAATAAAATACGCATTAAACTTGCACAAAGCATATTTAAGATATAATTCAACTCTTCAAAAAGCAATCCCTAAAAATCACTACTGTTACTTTTATATTGCTAAACAATGAAGCATTATTAGGAGTAAAATATGGAAAAAATTATAGATATTATAGAGTCAATAGCTCATGAAAAAGATTTAAATATTGAAGACGTAAAAAGCACAGTCTGTCTAGCACTTACTAGAACTGCAAAGAAAATATATGGTGAAGATTATGATTATGAAACTGTCATAAATACTGATACAAAAACATTAACGCTATTTCAAAAAATACTTGTAGTTGAAGATACTGATAAAAGACTAGAAGATGAAAAAGACAAGTACACAGGTATTACAGAAGCAAAAGAAGTAGACCCAGATATAGAAGTAGGTGATGAACTAACTTATGAATTACCACTAGACAATCTAGGACGAACAGCAGCAGCTACTCTTCATAGAGAATTAGAATTTCATATACAAAGACTATTAGAAAATCAAATATTTGATAAATACAAAAATATGGTTGGTAATAGTATATTTGGAACTGTAACAAGAGTTGATAATGAAGAGACTACTTATGTAGAATTTGATGAAGTTCGTGCTGTTATGCCAAGACGTAACCGTATAAAAGGTGAAAAATTCAAAGTTGGAGATGTTGTAAAAGCTGTTATAAGAAAAGTTTTTATAGATAAAGCACATGGAATTTATGTAGAAATTTCAAGAACAAGTCCAAAGTTTCTTGAAGCTCTTTTAGCTCTTGAAGTTCCAGAAATAAAAGATGAAATGATAGCAATCAACTCAAGTGCAAGAATCCCTGGAGAAAGAGCAAAAGTAGCTCTAACATCTCTTCATCCAAACATAGATGCAGTTGGAGCAACTGTTGGAACTAAAGGTATGAGAATCAATGCAGTAAGTGGTGAACTAAATGGTGAAAATATAGACTGCATAGAGTACTCAACTATACCTGAAATATTTATCTCTCGTGCTCTTAGTCCAGCAATCATATCAAATGTAAAAGTGATAGATGGTAAAGCAATAGTAACACTACCAGCTGACCAAAAATCAAAGGCTATAGGTAAAAGTGGAATCAATATTCGTCTAACTTCTATGCTTGTTGGTATGGATATTGAATTAGTAGAGCTAGAAGGAAGTAGTAGTTCAAGTGAGCCTGCAAAAGATCCTAATGCTCTTTCAAACCTATTTGGTGACGAATAAAAATTTAATTAGCTCTTTTAAAATGTGGATTTAGTTTAAGTAGAACTAAATCTGCAATAATATTTCCTAACAAAGTTAAAAATGCGGAGATAATAAGTATACCCATAATTACAGGATAATCCCTACTAAGTGCACTTTGAAAAAATAATAAACCCATTCCATTTATGGCAAATATAGATTCTAAGATAACGCTTCCACCAATAAGTCCAGGTAAAGAAAGTCCTAAAATGGTTACAATTGGAGGAGAAATATTTGGTAAAATAAATCGTCTAAAAAGTTTTTTCTCTTTTATTCCACGTGAAAGCGCAAAAAATATATAATCACTTTTTAAAACACCTAAAGTCAAACTTCTTATATACATAGTCAAACTTCCAATACCACCAAAAACCATAACAAATATAGGTAAAACTAGGTGCCAAGCAAAATCTATGTAGTAACTAAAATCATCTTTAACTTCAATAGAATGTAGCCCTGAGATTGGAAACCAGTCTAGTTTTACACTAAAAAATATCACCATAAGAAGTGCTAAATAAAATGAAGGCATTGCATATGATAAAAGAGAAAACTGTTTTGCAAATCTATCAAACTTACTATCTTGTTTTAAAGCTGATTTTATACCTAAAAACATAGATATAGAAAATACTAAAATCAAACTTATAACATTCAATAAAAGAGTTATAGGAAGACGAGATAGTATTTCATCTCTTACACTTTGTCCACTTGCAAATGATATTCCAAAATCTAAACGAATAACTGCTCCAAGCCAAGATATAAACTGCTCAGGTAGAGATTTGTCTAAACCATAAACCTTTTTTAGTTGTTCTATAGATTCAGCTGTTATATTAGGATTTAATTCACCACTAGCAAAAAAAGAATTTGGAGCTAGATGAATAGCTCCAAAAGATATAATACATATTATTAAAAGCATTAACACTACATATAATAATTTTTGTAGTGCTAGTTTAAACATCTTACTTTTTTAAATCCCAAGCTAAAGTTGTCTTTCCCTCTTCGTCTTTAGTTGCCAAAGCCATTCCCATAGCATTATATCCACTATCGACATAGTGTACTTCACCTGTGACTGCAGTTGAAAGATCACTTAAAAGATACATTCCAGAGTTTCCTACCTCATCAGTTGTAACATTTCTTCCCAGTGGAGAATTTGTTTCATTCCAATTTAGTATCATTCTAAAATCACCAATTCCTGAAGCAGAAAGTGTTTTTATAGGTCCTGCACTAATCGCATTTACTCTTATATTTCTTTTCCCACAATCAACAGCCAAGTAACGAACACTAGACTCAAGTGCAGCTTTTGCAACACCCATAACATTGTAATGAGGTATAAACTTAGGTCCACCAAGGTAACTCAAAGTCAATATTGAACCACCATCATTCATAACAGGCATACAAGCAGCTGTCAATGAAATAAGAGAATAAACAGAAGTTCCAAGTGCTACATCAAAATCTGCTCTAGTAGTATCTATTAGTCCACCTTTAAGTGCTTCACGTGGTGCAAATGCAACAGAGTGAACAACAAAGTCAATCTTTCCAAAATCTTTTTCTAAAGACTTTGTAAGTTCTGTTAAATGTTCAGGATTATTTACATCAAGCTCATAAACAGCATCTGCTCCAAACTCTTTAGCTATAGGACGAACACGTTTTTCTAACTGCTCATTTAAAAAAGTAAATGCAAGTTCAGCACCTTGAGCTTTACACGCTTTTGCTATACCATACGCTATTGATTTATTATTTGCTATGCCTACTATAAGACCTTTTTTGCCCTTCATTATCATCTAAAATCCTTAGTTATTTATATTTTGTGCAGCTTTTATCATACTACAAAATGCTTCTGCTGTCCAACTTGCAGTTCCTACTAAAACTCCATCACAATTTTCTATATTTAAGATATCGCTAACATTATCTACTTTAACACTACCACCATAAAGAAGTGGTTTTTGTATATTTTCTCTAAGTTTTTGCAAAACTTCTTTTATATCATCACTACTTGCAGTCAATCCCGTACCTATTGCCCATACAGGCTCATAAGCTATAACTAATCTCTCATAATCTAAATCAATTCCATCAAACTGTCCCCAAACATAAGACATTACTGCATCAATACCTGCTTCACGAATCTCTTTTGGCTCTCCAACACAATAGAGTATTTCAACTCCTTGCTCTTTTGCAAAATTGAATTTTTTTGTTATAAATTCATTACTCTCTTTTAGTACATGTCTTCTTTCAGAGTGACCAATTAAAACACTATCTACATCAAACTCTTGAAGTTGTTCAAAGCCTATCTCCCCAGTAAATGAGCCTTTACATGTAGGATAAAAATTTTGAGCACCAATCTTGATACTCTCTTCAATTTCAAAATTATCCAAAGATGTTGCAGTAGGATATATACGTGCTTGAACTTCTGAATTTGTACTTTTTACAAACTCATCGATATGTTGAATAAACTCTTTTGTACTTTTTCTCGTGTGGGTAGTCTTAAAATTTGATGCAATTATCATTAGTCAATATCCTTACTATTTAATGGCTTAACTCCAGGGAGTTCTTTACCTTCAATAAGCTCCAAGCTAGCTCCACCACCAGTTGAGATAAAAGTCATCTCATCAGCATCACCAGCACGCGCAACCACATCAGCAGTATCACCGCCTCCTATAACAGTTGTAGCATGAGCTTCACTGATTGTATGTGACATTTTTATACTACCTTTTGAAAACTTTTCTAACTCAAACACTCCCATTGGTCCATTCCAAAGTATTGTTTGAGCATCATTTAAAACTTCTCTAAAAAGTCTTGTAGAAGCAGGGCCAACATCAAGTCCCATCCAACCTTTTGGAATCTCTTGAGTTGGAACAAACTTCATAGTAGAATCTTGAGAACATGTTTGAGCAGCTACAACATCAACAGGAAGATATAGTTTTACACCAAGTCTTTTTGCCTCATCCATAACTCTAAGTGCTTCAGGCATTAAATCATCTTCTACTAAAGAATTTCCTATATCCATTCCTTGTGCTTTTAAAAATGTAAAAGCCATACC
>CAZBPU010000059.1:0-11506 GCA_964493845.1 uncultured Sulfurospirillum sp. | reverse complement strand
ACACTAGGTGAAAGACATGGTTCATCACTTTTAGTTGATCTAAAAAAAGGCTTAAAAGGTGAAACTTTTATACATATAGAAGATGAAAATGAATGGATAGTTTTAGACTTAGGTGATATCTTAGTTCACCTCATGACTCCAGAGTATCGCTCAAGATACAATATCGAAGAGTTTTTATCTGAGCGTAATGAAGAGATGAAAAAAATCAGACAAATGACAATAGAGGGAGAGTAAAAACTCCCCCCTCCACTTTTTTGCTTCAATAAAACTTTAAACGTTACTTTTTTATCACTTTTCTTAAAATTATTTATTATTATTTATTTATTATATTAGTTATATGTACTTTACTATACCATAAAATAAAAAGGTATTCTAATGTTTAAAAAATTACTCAAACTGTCTATTGTCTTTTTAGTGGTTATCTCTGTATCTAACGCACAAGATTTAAAAAACAAAGGTATATCTATAACATACCTAGATTTTAATGAAGATAAAAAACAGACTGTTATAAAAAGAGTTCATAATGATGAATGTTTAAATGTAAAGGTAAGCCCAAATAATATATGGAGCGGTAACTATGCAAGTAAAAATATACCTTCAAAATGTAAAAAAACATTTGCAACTACTATAGGAAAACTATCTCCTATAAAAATAGATAAAGATATAGAAACTTATGGTGAATTAGAAGTCATTGAGTTTATTAAAAAAGCACAAAATGATGAAAATATGATTTTAATAGATGCGAGAATGCTAGATTGGTATCTATTAAGTACTATCCCTGGAGCAATCAATATACCATTTAAACATTTTAACTCAAAAAAATCACCAGATGAGTTTGAAGATGTTTTAGATGTTATTGGTGTTAGTATGGAAAATGGTAAATATAATTTTGAAAATGCCAAAACTTTAACACTTTTTTGTAATGGTGCTTGGTGTTTACAATCACCAGCTGCTATAAAAAATCTTATAAAAATAGGTTATCCAAAAGAGAAACTTTTTTGGTATAGAGGTGGTATGTACAACTGGACACTTGCTGGATTAACAACAATAACTCCATAATAAGCTAAGGGAAATTTTCCCTGCTTATTACATTTTATCTTTAGCTTTTATACCTATTAAATTTAGTCCTACTCTTATGCTCACTCCAACCATAGCAAATAGTTTTAGAAACTTATCTTCATCTTTCTCACCAACTACTCTGTTTTCATTATAAAACTTATGTAAACTTGCTGAAAGCGTTTTAAGATACTCTGTCACTTTTTGTAACTGACGTGATTCAAAAGCATCTTCTAAAACTTCGGGAAGAAGAAGTGCGCTATACAAAAGGTTTGCCGCATCATCATTTAGATTTTCTAGTTTAACCTCTTTTATATCCTCAAGAGTTTTGCCACTTTTATTAAATACTTGATTGATTCTAGCATGTGCATAATTTATATAAAAAATTGGATTTGAGCTATCTTCTTGTTTAAACATATCTATATCAAACTCTAAATGCGTGTCACTCTTTTTACTTAAAAATACAAATCTAAGAGCATCACTTCCTACATCATTTACAACTTCACTCATCAATATAAAGTTACCAGCACGTTTACTCATCTTATATGGCTCACCACCTTTAAGAAGTGCAACCATCTGAGCTAAAATTACTTCTAGTTTTTTTTCATCATATCCAAGAAAATTGATAGCCGCTTTAACACGAGATATATAACCGTGATGATCAGCTCCCCAAATATTTATATAGTGATCATAGCCTCTTTGGTATTTATTATCATGATAAATAATATCCCCTGCAAGATAAGTTGGTCTTCCATCTTCACGTATAACAACTCTATCTTTTTCATCACCTAAATCAGTCGAACGAATCCAAGTCTTTCCATCTTTTACAAAAGTTTTATTAGACTCTTCAAGTTTTTTAAAACTTTCATCCCATTTGTCATATAAAGATTTTTCACTTACAAATTGTTCAAATTCAATACCTACATCAGCAAGATTTGATTTTATAAGTTCTATCATCTTATCTTTACCCCAAGTTGAAAGCTTCTCAATACTACTCTCATCTTCAAATACAGAAGCACCTAACTCATCTTTTGCTATATTCGCTAAATCAACTATATACTCTCCACGATAGTACTCTTCAGGCCATTTGACATCTTTATGCAAAACTTTTTCACGACCTGCTAAAAATATAGAAAGACCTAACATCTGCATTTGGCTTCCAGCATCATTTACATAATATTCACTTGTAATTTTATATCCTAAATGATTGCCTATTCTATATAATGAATCTCCAAGAACAGCACCTCTGGCATGTCCTATATGAAGAGGTCCTGTAGGATTAGCACTTACATACTCTAATAAAATTGAACCATTTTTATCTGACTTTCCAAAATCACTCTCATTTGATATAGCCCATGATGCATATTTATCTAAAAACTCTTCACTTAATTTAAAGTTCATATAGCCTTTTACAGAGGTAACCTCTTTAAATATAACACTATTTTCAAATTTTTTACATAATTCATCAGCTATAATCATAGGTGATTTTCTAAGCTCTTTTGCAAGGGAAAATGCTATTGGTGTTGCGTAGTGACCAAAAGACAAATCTTTTGGTTTTTCTAAAACAAACTCACACTTTAGCTCATTTTTTATTGCTTGTATAACATGTTTTTTCAAACTACTACCTAACTAAGCTTGTTTAGTATCTTCTACCTTAGTAGTAGAAACATTCTCTTCTTGTTTTTCTATTTTTTCATCAGCTGATTTTTCAGACACTACTTCATCTTCTTTCATCTCTTTTTTGAAACTTTTAATACCTTTACCAATACCTTTTGCAAGATCTGGAATCTTTTTTGCTCCAAAAAGCAATACAACGATTGCCAAAATTATTAGTAGTTCTGGCATACTAGGAACGCCCATACTATCTCCTTATACTTTTACGTTAAATTTTAATCTGATAATTATACCATTATTTTCTTAATCTAAGTGACGAAATTAACTCTTCCAAGAGCTTATAAAATCTTCTATATCTATAGAGTTGACTTTACATCTTGAAGATATAGCAATAGAAGTAAGCTTTTCTAAAGTATTTTCAAAATCATCATTTATAAGTAAATAGTCATACTCTTTAACTCTTGTCATTTCCAAAAGTGCATTATTGATTCGTTTTTCTATCACTTCTACTGAATCTGTTCCTCTTTTCAGTAATCTTGCTTTGAGTTCTTCTTGGTTTGGAGTTGTTATAAATATCGATGTTATTGCATCACCAAATTTATCACGTGCAATTGCATGACCTTGTACATCTATATCAAATACTACTAATTTTCCATTATCTAAAGCTTTTAAAATAGGTTTTAAAGATGTTCCATAGTAGTTATCATGCACTCTTGCCCACTCTAAAAAAAGTCCTTTTTCCATATCTTTTTCAAACTCTTCTTTTGAAATATAATAGTAATCTTTACCTTCTACTTCAGTGTTTCTTTTTTCTCTAGTTGTAGTTGAAATTGAAAAATATATATTATCTATACTTTTAAACATTTCACTCATCAAAGAGCTTTTTCCAGAACCACTTGGTCCTGATATTACTAACATTCCTCCGCTCAATTAATTGTCCTCTTCAAATGTTATAGATACGTTTACTTTCATACCCTTTAAAGCATCTTTTATTAAACTATCTGTTAACGCCGTTTTTACACTTTGGCTTACTTTTTCTTCTATCTCTTTTTGTATATCAATGTTATATTCTTTTTCTATCTCTTCTTTTTCACAACCTTTCTCACAAAGAGTAGATTCTCTTCCAAAAATATTTAAAAAATCTTCCTCTTTTAACTCTTCAATTGATGAAACAGTACTATCTACACTATCACTCTCTTCAATAAGAGTATCAAGTGTAGTTTCTAAATCTTCAACAGAACTATTTTCTAAATTATCTTCAAGTTTTTCTAATTCGTGAGATTCTTCATCATCATTCAAATTCAAATCATCTTCAATTTCTATTGATGCCATTTTCTCTTCAATATCACTAACATCTTCATCAAAAATCTCTTTTTTATCAAAAGATTCCTCTAATTCTAACTCTTCTGATTCTAACTCATCTTCAAGATTACTATTTTCTTCCTCTTCTTCAAGCTCTTCTGATTCATCTGATTTCAACTCTTCAGACTCTAATTCATCTTCAAGAGTATTATCTTCTTTATCTTCTTCAAGCTCTTTTGGTTCATCCAATTCCAACTCTTCAGACTCTAATTCATCTTCAAGAGTATTCTCTTCTAAAGATACCTCTTCATCAATATCTTCTTCATCTAAGTCATCTAAAGAAAAATCTTCATTTTGAGTCTCTTGTGTATGCTCTTCTAAATCAAAATCTTTTAACACTTCACTCAAGTCTTCATCTAAATTATTTAAATCTTTAGATTCTTGAATCTCTTCTAATTCTAAATCATCATCTAATAACTGTTTTACTTCATCAATATCTTCACTATCTAAAATTGAATCTAATTTATCTTCATTTTCAATATCTTCTTCACTATTATTCTCTTCTTCATTATCTTTTAATAAATCTTCATCAATACCCAATTCATCTTCATTACTAGATAATCCTTCATCAAGTATTACATCATCTAAGCTCATATCTTCATCTTCTTTAGTTTTTTCCTCTGCAGGTTCACTCGGAATATCATCTTGCTCATCTTCTAAATCCTCTATACTTTCCAATTCAATATCATCTAAATCCAAATCCATACCTACATCTTCATCCTCTAGATTTATCTCTTCATCAATTTTTTCATCACTACTCTCAACAGTATCTTCTTCTATTAAAGTTTCACTTTCATCATTTATATCACTATCAATCTTTGAAACTAAATCAATCAAATCTGTAGGTAAAAAAGGTTTTTCTAAAATATAATTCATATTTTCAGGTTTTTCTTCACCTCTTGGAGTGATAATAACAAAATATCTTGATAAACCAGACTCTCTCATTTCATCAATAGTAAATTCATTATACTGCTCACTATCAACAAAAACAATATCATAACTCTCTAATGGTAACTCATCAAATGAAGTAGTTTCATCTATTTCAAATCCAAGTTTTTCCACACTAAGTGTAATAAGCCTTGATACAGCAGGATTTTGATTCACGAGAAGAAAATGCATAGTATAACTCCTAAAGTTAATATAATTATGCTATTTTAGTACAAATTAGATTAGGACTATATAAATAAAATACTTAATTTACCAATTGCTTCTAGCATTTGCTCTTTAAAAACCAACATAATAGAACTAAGAACTGCCAACATTACAACAAAAGCAACCATAATTTTTATAGGAAAACCGACAACAAGTAAGTTAAATGATGGCATAGTTTTCATAAGCATTCCAAAAACAATATCAGCTAATAAAGATAATCCAACCATTGGGAAAGAGAGTATAAATCCAAAAATAAACATATTTGAAACTGCACCAATAAGGTATTCCCAAATATTATAAGAGGGATAAAAACTACCTAAAGGTAAAATACTCAAAGATTTTACAATAAAAAGAATCATCATATGATGTCCATTAAAAGCAAGCAATATAACTAGTGCTAATATAGTAAATATAGTACTTATAATAGGAGAAGATGTTCCAGATTGTGGGTCCATTACACTTGCCATTGTAAAACCCATTACAAAAGAGATACTCATACCTGCCATCTGTAACATTGCAAAAACAATAAATAGAAACAAACCAGCAATGAGCCCAAGCATAATTTCACTTACAATTGCTAAAACCATGCCCCCTAAACTAAATTCAATATTAGGTAATGTTACCATTGGAAAAAGAAATATTGTCATAAAAAAAACCATTGCTGTTTTAATTGACATAGGTATCCTCATATGAGAAAAAAATGGAAAAAATGCAAAAAGACCACTAAGCCTTGTAAAAAGTAATAAAAATAGTATAACTTGATTTTGTCCTATAAAGGAAATTAAAGACTGCATTTTTGAGTAGTTTTATCTGCTAAATCATTATCATGAGTTACAAGTAAAAGTGCTGCATCATTTTTTTCAATATACTCAAAAAGTATCTCCATAACTTCACTTGCTGTTTTACTATCTAAGTTACCTGTAGGCTCATCTGCAAATATTATCTTTGGTTTTTTTGACAACACTCTAGCGATAGAAACACGTTGCTGTTGCCCACCGGAAAGCTCACCAACTTTTTGTTTTAAAATATTAGTAATACCTAATTTTTCTATGAGTTCATTGTCCATTTTTGTATCATTTAAAAGAGTTGCTAATTCTATATTTTCAAAAGCATCAAAACCTTTAAAAAGATAATGTGATTGAAATATTATCCCAACATCTTCTCTTCTAGTTTTTAAAATATCTCTATTTTTTTGACTATATAAATTTTTTCCAAAAAGCTTTACTTCCCCACTATCAGGTTTTAAAAGTGTTGCACAAATATGTAAAAGAGTAGATTTACCACTTCCACTAACACCAATAACAGATATAGATTCTTTTGGATTTAAGGTAATGTTTATATCAGTAAAAAGATTGTATTCAAAAGAGTGTGAAAGATTTTTTACTTCTAAAAGAGGCATTTTTATCCTTCTAATTAAGAGATAAGAGGAGAAAATCTCCTCTTATAATTTGGTTTTATTAACCTACTTGCGCAGCAACTTCAGCAGCAAAATCTTCGACTTTTTTCTCGATTCCTTCACCTACTTCAATTCTAACAAATTCAACTATTTCAGCAGTACCACCAGCTTTTTTTGCTTCAGCTTCAATAGCTTGTGCTACTGTAAGCTTATCATCCATAACATACTGTTGGTTTAACAAACACTGCTCTTGGTCAAGAGTTGTGTTATCTAAAATATATCTAGCAACTTTACCTGGAACAATTCTTTCAAGAATTTTCTCAGGCTTACCTTCTGCTAAAAGTTCTTCTTTGATTTTTGCTTCAACGCCAACCATAACTTCATCAGTTAGTTGTAAACGAGATACATAATCAGGTACATTTTTCAAAGGCTTCTTAAGTCTTGCTAACTCTTCATTATCTTTTTTGATAATTTCAATTCTACCTTTTGTTTCACTCTTAACATACTCCATATCAAAATCTGTATATGAAAGAGTTGATGGCTTCATAGCACTCGCATGCATAGCTATATTTTTCAAAAATGGTACTAAAGCTTCAGCAGTTTTATCACTATCACATTTTGCTTTTACTATAACAGCTATACGGTTATTTGAGTGAATATATCCATTGATAGCTTCGTTTTCTCCAGCTTTAACAATTGCAAATCTTCTTAATTCTATTTTTTCACCAATTTTAACAACTGAACTATTAAAATACTCTGCAAAATCACTATTTTTAACAGCTTCAACATCACTTGGCTCATTATCATAAATAAAATCAACAGTTTTTGCAACTAACTCTTGAAATGCCTCATTTTTAGCAACAAAGTCTGTTTCTGAGTTTATCTCTAAAACAACACCTTTATCTCCATCAAGTTTAAGTCCTGCTAAACCTTCAGCTGCAATTCTATCAGCTTTCTTTTCAGCTTTTCCAAGACCTTTTTCTTTTAATATTTCAGTTGCTTTTTCGATGTCACCTTCAGTTTCAACTAAAGCTTTTTTACAGTCCATCATACCAGCACCAGTAGCTCCTCTTAACTCTTTAACAAGTTTTGCAGTTACTTCAGCCATGATTACGCTTCCTCAGTTGTTACTTCTTTTTCGCCTTCAGCTACTGCTTCTTCAACGATTTTCTCTTTTTCATCTTCACTTACTTCAGCAGGAACTTCTACTTCTGGCTCTGCTTCGTCTTGTGCTTTTATCTCTTTACCTTCATTGATAGCTTCTCTCATCTCTCTACAGAAAAGTTGAATTGAACGAATCGCATCATCATTTCCTGGAATTGGATAATCTACAACATCAGGGTCACAGTTTGTATCTAGTGGAGCAACAACAGGAATTCCAAGTCTTCTTGCTTCTAGAACTGCAATGTTCTCTTTTACGGTGTCAATTACAAAAATCATGTCAGGAGTACCCTTCATATCTCTGATTCCACCAAGGTAATCTAATAATTTTAATTTTTTTCTACGAAGCATAAGAGCTTCTTTTTTTGTAAGTAAATCAAGCTGTCCATCTTCTTCCATCTTTTCGATGATGTCAAGTTTTCTGATTGATTGTTTAATTGTATTCCAGTTAGTAAGCATTCCGCCTAACCATCTGTGATTAACATAAGGCATACCACAAGCGATAGCTGCATCTTTTACTGCATTACTTGCTTGTTTTTTAGTTCCTACAAAAAGTACTGTTTTACCTTCCGCTGCTACATCTCTTACGATATTGTAAGTATGTCTAAAATATCTTAGAGTCTTTTGTAAGTCTATAATATAGATATTCTTTCTCTCACCAAAAATGAATTTTTTCATTTTCGGATTCCATCTTCTAGTTTGGTGTCCAAAGTGTACGCCGCACTCTAGTAAATCCTTCATTGTTACCATGAAGTCTCCTTTAATTTGATTTTTAGGAACAAGTCCTATGATTTGGTTTAGCCTCCACACCCATCAACAAACATAGTTTGCAACCTAAAAGGATTGGTGTGTGTGAGATTTAGAGCGTGATTATATAAAAAAACTGTTTAAAACTTCCTTGAATGAAAATTTTATTTTTCTTTTAAATCAATTCAGGTAAAGTATTGTTGGAATTTGGATAAAAGGTATTGTGTGGAAAACTTGATAAACATCATAAAAAACTTTTTTGTACGGCCAAAAAAGTCTCAACAAGTAAAGCGTAAACGCTCTTCAGATGTCTATTTAAAGGCATTTGAAAACAGTGGCATATATGCAAAACTAGATAAAAAACACAATATTATATATGCAAATAGACAATTTTGTCAAATTATGCACACAACTAAATTAAAACTAAAAGATATAAAATTTACAGAACTTATAAAATCTAGTTCAAATGAAATTTTCGAAACAGTAAAATACAACCAATCCTGGGAAGGGCCTAAAAATTTTAGAACTTTAGATGGCGAAGAGTTACATTTAAATTGCTCTTTTATACCAATTTTTGACAAAAAAGAGAGGCTTGATGAGATACTATTTTTAGCAACAGATGTAACTGAATTAACATTAAGTAAAACAAATATAAAAAATAGTTTATACCAAGATAATATAACAAAATTACCTAATAGATTAAAACTTTTTACAGACAAAAATATTGTAGAAAATAGAGAATCTACTTATATCATATTTAACATAGACTCTTTTGATTCTATAAATAATTTATATGGAAACCATTTTGGAGACAAAATTCTTTCTCATGTTGCTAGATGGTTAGAAAATAATCTACTTAATAAAAATACTAAGTTATATAAACTTGAAGCTGATATATATACAATGGTGTGTTTTGAAAAGAATGATGAAAAAAAATTATTAAATTACCTTAAATCAATTTCACAAAGAATACAAGAAGAAAAGTTTTTACTTGAAGGCACAGAAATAGATATTTCTATGACCATTGGAGCATCACAAGGTTTTTCAAATCAACTAAAATTATCTCAAATAGCTTATAAAGATGCTAAGATATCAAAAAAGTCATTTACTATTTACGATAAAAACAGTAATAAAGAAGAAGAGTATAGAAAAAATATCCAAACCTCTAAAATTATAAAAAATGCAATAGAAAATGATCTTGTAGTGCCATATTTTCAACCTATTATGAATATTGAAACAGGCGAAATACAAAAATATGAATCACTAATGAGAATAAAAGATGAAAATGGCAAAATATTATCTCCTCATGAGTTCTTAGATATAGCAAAAAGCTCAAAAGCATATCCTAAATTATCTTGTTCTCTTATTGAAAAAAGTGTTGACACATTTAATATCTCTCCTTGCGAATTCTCTGTAAATCTATCTTTTTTAGATATAACTAATAAAGCTACTACTAAATTTATATTAGAACTTCTTGATAAAACAGGTATTGGTCCTTGGATGATATTTGAACTTTTAGAGAGTGAAGGTATAGAAAATTATAAAGAAGTAATGAAATTTACAGAACAAGTTAAATCATTTGGAGCAAAAATAGCCATAGATGATTTTGGCTCTGGTTATTCAAATTTTGAAAGACTTGTGGAACTTCAAGTTGATTTTATAAAGATAGATGGAAGTCTTATAAAAAATATAGACCAAAATGATGATATGAGAATAATTACCAAAACAATTATAAACTTTGCAAAAGAGTTAGGTATAAAAACTGTTGCAGAGTATGTACACTCAGAAGAAGTTTTAAACCAAGTAAAAATATTAGGAGTTGATTTTGCACAAGGATATTATATAGGTAAACCTAGTGAATATATCTAAAATTGCACGTAAGTCTATAGAAGATGAATTTAACTACCAAAATAGTATTGATATAGAAAATCTTATAAAAGATAATCCTTCACTACAAGAGAATGGCGCTTCATTTGTTACACTCATTAAAGATAGAAAATTAAGAGGTTGCATAGGGTCACTTGAAGCAAAACGTCCACTTATAGAAGATATCATTTCCAATGCAAAAAGTGCTGCCTTTAGAGATCCTAGATTTTCTAAACTTACTCGTGAAGAGTTAGATATGATAGATATTGAAGTATCTATTTTAACAAAACCAAAACTTTTAGCATATACAGATATAGAAGATTTGAAAACTAAAATAATACCAAATATAGATGGTGTTATACTAAAGCTAAATTCTAATCAAGCTACATTTTTACCACAAGTTTGGGAGGAATTACCTACATTTGAAAATTTTTTCGGACATCTTTTAAACAAAGCAAATCTTCCTATGGATAGTTTTAAAAAACAACCTCAAATTTTTACCTATCAAGTTAAAAAGTTTAAATAAATCTAAATTTAGATATAATCCGCACCCTCTTGAAAAATAACTAAGGAAATTTACTTGTTTAATTTAAAAAATTACTCTACATCAAACATAAAAAATGATGTTTTATCAGGAAGTGTTGTTGCTATCGCACTCGTTCCTGAAGCAATTGCATTCTCAATAATTGCTGGACTTAGCCCAATTGTTGGGCTTCATACTGCTTTTTTACTTGGTCTAATTACGGCTCTTCTTGGAGGTCGTCCTGGTATGATTAGCGGGGCAACTGGAGCAATTGCTGTTGTTTTAGTTGCTCTTGTTATGGAACATGGTTACGACTACATGCTTGTAGCAACTATTTTAGCTGGTATTCTTCAGATACTTGTTGGCATTTTTAAACTAGGTAAATTTATCCGTCTTGTTCCTCAACCTGCAATGTATGGTTTTGTAAATGGCTTAGCTATTGTTATTGCTATGGCACAATTTCCACTTTTTGCTGGTGAAAATTGGATTATGTATGCTCTTGTAGCATTTACTATGGCTACCATGCACTTTGCCCCAAAAATAACAAAAGCATTACCTGCTTCTTTAATATCTATTATTCTTGTTTCAGTTATAACTATCTTTTTAGATTTAGATACAAAAAGAGTTGG
>CAZBPU010000058.1:3189-11534 GCA_964493845.1 uncultured Sulfurospirillum sp. | reverse complement strand
TGTTGACCACTTGTATTTGCAGTTTTAACCCAAATACTTACAGAAAAATCATCTAGTCCATTCATTGCTCTATGGTCTAAACTCACATAATCTTGATCACCATCTTCACTCAAATCACCTGCTCTGTTAATTTTTGCTTCTGATGAAGTATTTGCACTATGAGCAGTACCGTCATAATCATTTCCGCTACTGTCTTTTACTTCGTCTGTTGTGCCGTTCCATGAACACTCATCCATCTTGTAGTTGGCTATGGGAATGGGAGTAGATGCACTTCCTCCACAAACTTTTAAAGGAGAACTGTCTGTTACTTTAGTGTTTTTGTAGGGACTATGATATGGATCATTACTACTCCAATAATTTCCATCCCAAGTTTGAGGCATACTTACACTAGTTGATTTAAAAAAACAGGTATTTGTTACACTTGCTTTGCTATTTGAAGTTACAATACTATGACCACTGCCAGAAAAAGATATATTTTCTATAACAATGTTATTTGCTACATGTATTGTGAGAGTACCTGTCCAATCAACATCGCTTGGAACTGTTACATCAGAGCCGGAAGTAAAGGTTAGATTTGATTTTTGTAAAAGTATAGTATCACTATAATTACCTTTACAGATTTTTATAATATCATTTGAATTCGCATCATTTACAGCATCAATTATAGTTTTATAATTATGATGTTTTATAAAAGGAATAATTATACTGCCATTTTCACATGTATTTGTACAAATACCAAAACCACAATTAGCATCATCATCCACCACTAAAGTAGAGCCAAAAAGTGTTGATGTACTAAACAATAAGCTCAAAAATAAACTTTTCATTTTATGCTACCTTAGTTATCAGGGTCAGGTATTTACTTTTTACTTTTTTTATCATAGTTTATTTAACTCCTATTTATAATAGTAGCATTAAGTATCTTTTTTAATTCTTTTTTTAACTCAAAAATCATATTTAAGATATTTGTTACAACATCATGGCTCTTCAACATCAACTATATCTATCTTATTAAATACTACATCAATCTTTTGTTCACCTAACTCTCTTTTTATCTTGGATAAAAATTTGATCTTCTGTATTTACTTTTCAAACTCTTCTGCTAAATCATCCATTAAACTAAACAATTTATTACTAGCCTCTTCTGCCTCTTTAAATCTTTCTATAATTTCATCTTTTTTTCCAGAATGTATAGCACAGCCACCACTTTTTACACACTCTAAGTTTTGATTAACTTTAGAGTGAATCTCTTTATGCGGAGCTTCTAGTTCTTTAAATATTTTACTATTTTTAAAGATATCCATACCTTCTTTATAATACCACTTTCCAAAATCACAATCCATATAATCTTTATCTAACTCTTCTGATACATTGCCGTTTACAACAGCTGAATATGCGCTTGATTTAAATAGTATATGATTGATCTTAAATCTATCCATAAACATAGAGAAGCTACCCTTTTCTGCAATGTTTTCAACTAAAGAAAGTTCACTATTTAGCTTTTCCATTGAGTCTGAAAACTCGCTCATCGTTTTAGTTGATTTTTCAGAAATTTCTCTCATACTATTTGCATTTGATTGTATATTAGTTGCTTGTTGTTGCAATGTATTGATAGTAATAGAGATTTCATTTGTTGCTTTTTGTGTTCTCTCTGCAAGATTTCTTACCTCATCTGCAACTACAGCAAACCCTCTACCATGCTCTCCTGCACGGGCAGCTTCAATTGCAGCATTTAGTGCCAAAAGATTTGTTTGATCTGCTATATCGCTTATGAGTGAAACTACTGAGCTGATATCTTTTGAATTTTGATTTAAACCATCTATCGCTTCTGTTGTTTCAATAACCAGAGTAGTTAAGTTAGAAACATCTTCACTTGCTTCTATTGAGGAGCTCATAGTTTTATTGGATATATTAGTTGAACTCTCTATTTTTTTTAAGGATTTTTGCATATTTTCTTCAAGATGCTGCATATCATTTATAATATAATCTAAACTTCCTTTTAAGCCACCATTTATCTTTGAAAATTCAGTTGAAAGTATACCCATAGCTTGATACTTTGCATTTGCCTTTAGTGCATTTATCGCTTTTCCTATAGCTTTTGAACTCTCTATATACTCACCATGAAGACCACTCGTAAACATACTTCTATCAAAATCTCCACTACTAACAGCTTGGATTGTATATCTACTCTCTCTTAAAATCACTTCTATTTGATCAAGTGCATTATTAAGAGACCATGCTACATTTTCCATCTTACTTGAGTTACTATCTAATCTAACTCTGCCTGTCAATTTACCTTCAGACATATTTTTTAAAATAATTTCTATCTGGTTTAATAGTTCATCATTTGAATTGTCCTTTTTATTCGTAGGTATAAATAAAACAACAATAGCTAATACAAACACTATAGAAGCCACTATATACTCGGCAATATAAAAAAGATATAGCGAACTTAAAATTGCAACACATAAAAGAACTACTACATGTAAATTTTTTAAACTTCTCACCTTAAGCTCCTTTTTGTAGATTCATAACAAGTGCATTGTATGTTGTTTTATTTTCTTCTAAAAAGCCAGTCAATAACTTTCCTGAAGCTTCCATGCCACCTTTTTTCTCAGCATCTACCAAAAGCTTATAAACAGGTTCTATCTGTTTTATTGCACTTCTTGGTGGTGTTCTTCTAAAAGAGCTATATCCTATAATGTTACCTTTACTATCATAATCAGCTGTTATATAAGCAAAAACCCAGTAAAACCCTCCATCTTTTCTAAGGTTTTTTACAAAACCAAAAAACTCCTGACCACTTTTTATAAGATCCCAAGCTACTTTAAAAGCAATACGAGGCATATCTGGATGTCTTATGAGATTATGATTTGCACCTCTAAGTTCTTGTGAGGTATACCCACTCATATCTATAAAAATCTCATTACAGTAAGTAATAAAACCTTTTGTATCTGTCTTTGAAACTATAAAATCATCCGCACTCATTATCGTTTCATCTACTGTTATACTTTTTGGAGCATCTAACTTGCTCAATCTTTTTATTTTTGCCATCTTTACACCCTATTTCCTTCTTTAAATTTATACATTTTTTTATCCGCCATATCCATAATAGTACTTAATAAATCACCTTTTTTAAAAGAATATAAACCATATGCAAAAGTAGCTTTAAACTCTATATTTTCTGCTCTAAATTTTGTTTTTTTAAAAAACTCATAAGATTTTTGCATTTTTTCTTCTATATTTTTTTCATCCTTTTCAAAAATCAATATAAACTCATCTCCACCAAATCTAACCACATTAGAAGTTATCTCTTTTAATTTTATGGATAAATACTTTATAACTTTATCTCCAACTACATGACCGTAATCATCATTGATTCTTTTAAGTCTATTTAAATCTACGAATACTAAAGTACCATCTTTAGAAAATGAGGACTTATCTTCTTCTAAATATTTATCTTCAAACCATTTTCTATTGTAACACTTGGTTAAAGAGTCCTCATAAACTAGTATTTGAAGTTTTTCTATCTCATTTTGAAGTTTTTTTGTCTCTTTGATAACAGACTCTAGTTTTTTTTGATTTTGAGTCTGCATCGCATCTACTGCCTCTCCTGCATAATCAGCTAAAGATACTATATGTCTAAGCACTTTTTCATCTAGCATCTCTTTATGTAAAAGCTCATCAGGAGATAGTTCTACACCTTTTTGTTTCGCAACTTTTGCATATACTTTTCCATAAAAAGCAGGAAAAATAACTTTATGCTCTCCAACTATATCTTTTACTTTTGCAGTTATATCTACATGTAGCTGATAATGATCTTTCATCATACCTCCATATCTTCGTAAAGTACTATCTTGTTTCTACCACTATTTTTTGCTTCATATAGTGCGATATCGGCATATTTTATAACTTGCCATATACTTGTTTTATCATCATTATAACAAGATATTCCAGCACTTACTGTTTTATTGATACTTTCTTTGCCCATATCAAATATAGTTTTTTCAAATTTGTCTTTTATTTTTTGTATAGTTTCTTTAGCATCTATACCATTTGGCATAAAAACCAAAAACTCTTCCCCTCCAAATCTAAAAGCTATATCTTCTTTTTTTATAGCTTCTCTAAATATCTCACTAAGCCCCTTTAAAACTCTATCTCCTGCATCATGACCAAATGAATCATTAACCTTTTTAAAGTAGTCAATATCGAGCATAGCAACAGCATAGTTTTTGTACTCTTTTATATTTGTTTCCATAAAAATATTAAGATATTTTCTATTAAAAAGTCCTGTTAATCCATCTATCATATTTGATTGTTGTAATATAGTAGTAAGAATTCTACTTTGTAAAACTGGTCTTGCTGATTCAAGATAGTTTTTTATATATCCTATAGCTTTTTTATTTTCATGTAACTCTTCTATATTTTCTGGTTTTATATTAAGAACTAAAGATATATTTTCATCTATAGGATAGTTTATACATAGATACTCTTTATGAGTTTTACAAGCTTGGCAAATATTTTCAAAATCATCACTCATTACTACAGAATTTGTCCTAAAGGCTCTACATCTTTGACTTGTTTTAACATCAGCACTCTCACAAAACTTCTCTTTAGTATCATCATATACAAGCAATCTTTTATCTTTTTTTATATCAACTTCATACAAAGATATATCTGCAACATGTAGCTGATTTTTAAATATCCGTATAAGTCTTTTGTATATCACATCTTTGGATATATCTTGCTCTATTGTTCTTTTAAATTTATATATATTTGCAATATCTTTTATAATCGCTTGAGATTTTTCTAACGGATCATTGAACTTTTCTCTTCTATCTGATACAAAAAGCGAGATATTGTTTTCTATCGAACCTATAGTGTTTTGAAGTTTTTCCAAAAGTGTATTCATCCATATTGCAACTTCCGTAGAATCATCGCCATCTTTTACTTCTATCTTAGATGAATAATCACCATTACTTGCCTTTTGTAAAGACTCTTTTATATTTACTAACATATTTGTATAAGGTTTTAAAAATCTATTTGTTACATACAAAAACAATATAATAAAAACTATTGTAATCCCCACTATTTTCAAAATTGTTAACATAGCTTCATTTCTAGTATCATCAATATCAAATACCATACTGATGCCACCTAAAACATCACCTTCTTTTGCATTTGTATGACATGATAAACAGTTTGGATTTTGTTCTGTAGTAGCTATATAAGGTATGGTTATGCGAAGTGTAGACTTAATCAATCTTTCATTTATAACTTTTTGCATTTGAGCTGTCTCTATAGTTTTTTTATCTATGGCATCTTTTATTTTTTCGTTAGCAAACCCTTTTCCAAATAATTCAGTAACTTTTTTAGTCCTAAAAAGCCATATTTTTAATGCTCCTGAAGACTCTTTTGCATTATCTAAAAAAAACTCCCTTTTATCCATAGTTCCACTTACCATGTGGGCAGTCAAACCATCTTTGACTAGAGATGCTACCATATTGGATTTATGCAACTCTCTTGATTGTGAAAAATCTCTAAAGTTAACAGTTACAACTACAATCAAAACCAATGAAAAAGCCAACATCATTGTAGCTATGATACCTAATATTTTTTTATTTTCTTGCATCTAAATCCTTTTTTTATTTATACTCGAGCATTTCAATGCTCTTTATATCTACAAACATCAAATCAATATTTCTTTTAGAAACTTTTATATTTCCCGAAGCCAATATCTCTAGTTTTTCTAATTTTTCAGTATCTACTTCTAAATGATTTTTACTCAATAAAACAAAATCATCACCAAATACTCTAAAAATAGTTGTATTTTTAAAAGTATCTACAAGATACTTTGAAAATTCAGCTAACAATTCATCGCCTTTTTTCCAGCCATTTTTTAAATTGTATTTATTAAAATTGTGTAAATAAATTACATCAATAAAGGAGTAATCTTTCTGGAATGTACCACTTGAAAGTAAAAATTCCAAATAATATGCACTATTTACTCCTGTAATTTGGTCTTTATAAAAGTATGAAAATCTCTCTTTTTCCATATTGTCTCGAGGCTGCTGAAAGATATCTTCTTTAAGATTTACATTTTTTAGTGCCTTTACAGAACTTTTTATAATGAAAGGAGAAAATTGAGAACCTGAACAATTTTCAAGTTCTTTCATAGCTTCAAATATACTCTTTCTTCCTTTATATATACGATTTGTTACCATAGCATCAAAAGCATCAGCGACTATCATTATCTGTGATAAAAATGGAATCTCATCGCCTTTAAGCCCTTTTGGGTAACCTTTTCCGTCATATCTCTCATGATGGCAAATTACAATATCCGCTATCTTTTTATACATAGGAATACTTGCAAGTATATCATAACTAGAAGTCACGTGATCTTGTACCATCTTATACTCCGCATCAGAAAGCTTTGAAGGTTTTAACAATACACTATCAGGAATAGAAATCTTACCTATATCATGAAGTATAGATGCTCTATACAACAAATCACACTCTTCTTTTGAAAGCTTCATCTCTTTTGCTATAAGTAAAGCATACTCAGCAACCCTTTTAGAGTGTCCACCAGTATAAGTATCTCTTTTTTCTACCATGCTAACCATTGATTCAAGAGTTTTTTCAAAATTTTCTTCTATCTCTTTTTGTTTTTCTTTTAACTGCTCTTTTAAATAAACTCTTTGTGTGATTTCTTGCTTAATGGCTATATAATTAACCAGTTTTCCACTTTCATTATGTATCGGTGCTATGATAGCAGACTCCCAATACTCTTTTCCTGATTTTCCAATATTTTTAAATACACCGCTCCAAACTTTACCATTGCTAATATCAAGCCATAATTGATCATATTGATCAGAAGAAATTAGATCACTTTTTAATACTCTTGGATTTTTCCCTAATACTTCTTCAGGTAAATATCCAGATATTGTGCTAAACCAAGGATTTATATACTCTATATTACCTTTATTGTCTGTAATTATAATCGCAACTGGACTCTTCTCAAATATCTGTTTAAACTTATAAATTTCAAATTGTGAAGTTTTTACATCTTTATCTAACTTTATATTATTGTCTTTTAAAAGTTGATTTGCTAGCTCAAATTGTTTTCTTATATTTTCATTCTTTAAGTCAAAAAAATATAAAAAAATCATAGTTACTAAAAAAGGGACTACAGATAAGAACACTTCTAGATAGTCATGACCGTTTTTTGTGAGTTCCAGCAAAACTACAAAAAGAATAAAAAGTATAAAGATAAAAATCTTATCTTTTTTCTCTAACAAAAAAGAGGTAGTCAAAAGTAAGATATATAGCCAACCAAAACTGATAAAACTATTTGAGTCATTATAAACTACAAAACCAACAAGAGAAAAAGAGTAAAATATAACAAAATATATTAAATTTTTAAAGTATTTTTTTGAAGAACGAGATAAAAAAAACACAATCAAACCTAAAACTACATAAGAAAGATCAAAAATAGCTTGATAATACTGTCCGTTAAAATATCTAATTATACTTACAATACTAACAATAAACATATTGGACAATAACAGAGAATTAAAAAACATATACTTAAATTTTAATTCACTATTTTTCTCATCAAACTTAAATCCGCTAAAAAGTAAATTATTCAAAACAATATCCCATAAAAATATATTATTATTATTATTATTATATCAAAAAATAGTGCCTTTAGAGTGCTTATTTTAAATCACAGATTTTAAAGCATCACTTAATTTTTTATACCTAAATTCATACCCTTCATCTTCTAATCTTTTTGGCACAACAAAAGCTCCTCGCAAAAGAGATTCTGCACCTTCACCATATCTTATCTTTAATATAGATTCTGGAACATTAAACCATGCTGGCCTACCTATAACTTTTCCAAAAGTTCTCATAAATATTTTCATATTTACACTATGTGGAGCTACTAAATTGTAACTACCTTGCATCATTTTATCTTCAATAGCTCTTTTGAAAACCCCAGCAACATCATCTATATGTACCCAAGAAAATGGCTGTTTTCCATCTCCTGGAATTGCTCCTAAACCTATCTTAAATGCCAATTTAAACTCATCTATAGCTCCACCATCTTTTCCTAAAACAACACCTAATCTCACAATCACATTTCTTATACCAATATCTTCAGCTTTTTTAGCCTCATCTTCCCAATTTCTTGCTAAAAGGGCAAGATAACTTGTACCAAACTTTACAGAATTATCTTCATGAACTAAATCTTCTTTATAAATACCTACTGCTGAAGCTGAAATAAACAAAGATGGTCTATTTTCTAATTTTGACATCACTTTGATAAGTTTTTTTGTAGTTTC
>CAZBPU010000058.1:0-3089 GCA_964493845.1 uncultured Sulfurospirillum sp. | reverse complement strand
ATAGGACACAATTATCATGAGTGAAAAAAGCACAGTTTACAATCCTAAGATAGTAGAAGATCACTATTATAAAATTTGGGAAGAGAGAGGCTACTTTGAAGTAGATGGAAATAAAGATATACAAAAAAAAGGCAAAAATTTTGCCATTATGATGCCTCCTCCAAATGTAACGGGAAGCCTACATATTGGTCATGCTTTGACTTTTACACTTCAAGATATCATCACTCGCTATAAAAGAATGGATGGTTATAAAACTCTTTGGCAACCAGGGACTGACCACGCAGGAATTGCTACTCAAAATGTAGTAGAAAAACAACTCTTAGCAAAAGGAACTACCAAAGAAGAACTTGGTCGTGAAAAGTTTTTGGAAAAAGTTTGGGAATGGAAAGAGATAAGTGGAAATCAAATCTTTCATCAAATGAGAAAACTTGGAGTATCTCCAGCATGGAGTCGTGAGAGATTTACAATGGATGAGGGCTTAAAAAGCTCAGTAAAAAAAGCCTTTGTAAAGATGTATGATGAAGGCATGATAGTTCGTGGAAATTACATGGTAAACTGGTGTACTCATGATGGAGCTTTGAGTGATATAGAAGTAGAGTATGAGCAGCATAAAGGCAAGCTTTATCATATAAAATACCCTATCGAAAATAGTGATGAGTTTATAGTAGTAGCAACTACTAGACCAGAGACTTACTTTGGTGATACAGCTGTTATGGTTCATCCAGAAGATAAAAGATATGCTCATTTAGTAGGCAAAAATGTTATTTTACCACTCATAAATAGAAAAGTAAAAATCATCACTGATGAGCATGTAGATATGGAGTTTGGGACTGGTTGTGTTAAAGTAACTCCTGCTCATGACATCAATGACAACGAAGTAGGGAAACGTCATAACTTAGAGTTTATCACTATCTTTGATGAAAAAGGTTTTTTAAACTCTGAGTGTGGAGAGTTCAAAGGACAAGAACGCCTAGAAGCAAGAGAGCCGATTATGGCTAAACTTAAAGCTGAAGGTTTTGTAGAAAAAGTAGAAGATTATGAAAACCAAGTAGGACACTGTTATCGTTGTAAAAACATAGTTGAACCTTATATATCAAAGCAGTGGTTTGTAAAAAAAGAGATAGCAGATGGAGCAATCCAAAAAGTAAATGACCATCTTGCTGAGTTTTATCCAAGTCATTGGATAAACTCTTTTAACGCATGGATGAATGAACTAAGAGATTGGTGCATAAGTCGTCAGCTTTGGTGGGGACATCAAATACCTGTTTTTTACTGTAAAGATTGTAACCACGAGTGGGCGAGTGAAAATGACCACGAAAAAAATTGTCCTACATGTAAAAGTACAAATATATACCAAGACCCAGATGTTCTTGATACTTGGTTTAGCTCAGGCTTATGGCCATTTTCAACTCTTGGTTGGGGTAATGGTGGAGCATTTGAAGGTGAAAAATGGGAAACAAGTGATTTAGAAGATTTTTACCCAAATTCTCTTCTTATTACTGGTTTTGATATACTATTTTTCTGGGTAGCTCGTATGATGTTCCAAGGGGAACACACATTTAAAGAGTTACCATTTAAAGATATCTATCTTCATGCACTTGTAAAAGATGAACATGGTGCAAAAATGAGTAAATCAAAAGGTAATGTAATCGACCCACTTGATACAATTGAAGAGTTTAGTGCAGATACTATCCGTTTTACTTTAGCAGTTCTTGCAGTTCAAGGTCGTGATATCAAGCTAAGCAATGAAAAACTAGAGCAGATGAGAAACTTTACAAATAAACTCTATAACGCTTCAAAATACCTTCTTATGAATGCAGACTCATTTGCAGACTTAGATGATATTGAGATAAAAACTGACCTTGGTCGCTATATGAAATCTCGTTTAAATGTAGCTACTAAAGAAGTTCGTGAGTATATGGACTCTTATAGATTTAACGATGCAGCAACCACACTTTACCGTTTTTTATGGGGAGAGTTTTGTGATTGGGGAATTGAGCTTAGTAAGGCTGAAAAATCAAGTGTAGTTGAACTTGGAGCTATCTTTAAAGAGGCTATGAAGCTTACTCATCCGTTTATGCCATTTATCTCTGAGTTTTTATATCAAGAGTTAAGTGATACAAAGCTAGAAGATGTAGAATCCATCATGGTTAAGACATATCCTAAAGATATAACAAAAGATGAAGAGATAGAGAAAATTTTTGAACTTGTGATTGAAGCTATTGTGAGTATTAGACGTGCAAAAGCTACTATAGATATGCCTGGAAAAATTGAAAAATTATCTATTAAACTAAATAAAGATGTAGATTTAACTAAAGCTATACCATTTCTAAAACTTCTTGGAAAAGCTAGTGAAGTTGACTTTATAACTGAAAAACTTGAAGATGCTGTAAGAGATGTTAGCGATAACTTAGAAGTTTTTATCCCGCTTAGTGGTGTTGATTTAACTCCTATTATTGAAAGACTAAATAATCAAAAGCTAAAGCTAGAAAAAGAGATAACAAAACTAAATGGAATGCTTAATAACAAAAGATTTGTAGCAAATGCTCCAAAAGAAGTAGTTGAAACAAATCAAAAAGCATTAGATGACGCACAAAACAAGCTTGCTAAAATAGATGAAGAGTTAAAGGCTCTTGGTTAGTGGAACTTCTTCATCAAGTTATCAACTTTTTAGTTGAGACTATTGGCTCTTTAGGATACATCGGTATATTTGCCCTGATGTTCTTAGAGAGTACTTTCTTCCCTTTTCCTAGTGAAGTTATCATGATACCTGCTGGTTTTTTAGCATACAAAGGAGATATGAACCTCTATATTATCCTTTTAATGGGTATTTTAGGTTCTCTTAGTGGAGCACTTTTAAACTACTACTTATCTAAAACTCTTGGGCGTAAACTTCTATTAAAGTACGGACACTATATTTGGTTTGAAGAAGATAAGCTAATCAAAATGGAAAAGTTCTTTAAAGCTCATGGAGAAATATCAACATTTAACGGCAGACTTATCCCTGTAGTTCGTCAGTACATCTCACTTCCAGCTGGTCTTTCAAATATGAATATACTAAAATTTTCTATCTATACAACTTTAGGTGC
>CAZBPU010000057.1:0-11833 GCA_964493845.1 uncultured Sulfurospirillum sp. | reverse complement strand
CATTAACTCTTAGAGTTCTTCCGTCTATCTCTTTTTCATTTAGTGCTTCGATTGCAGAATTAGCAGCGTTATCGTCACTCATCTCTACAAAACCAAAACCTTTTGATCTACCTGTTTCTCTATCATTTATAACTCTAGCACTTGCAACTTCGCCGAACTCTGAAAATAGCTCTACTAATCTGCTATCGTCTGTTTGGTAAGAAATATTACCTACGTAAATATTCATTTACTCTCTCCTTAAATTTTCAAACCCTATGATAATTGCAACAAAAAAATGCTTTAACGACACAAAGGAATTTTCTAAGTGAATATTGTATCATAAAACCTTAAAAAAACCATGCTTTTTTTAAGATTTTTTAAATAAATACTTTTTTATCCTATCTATTCCTTCTTGCATATGCCCTATTTCCCGTGTATATGCAAATCTTAAATATTTTTTTGTTTCATTATTTCCAAAATCAATTCCTGGAGTTGTTGCCACATGAATTGTATCTAAAAGCTCTTTTGCAAACACAAAACTATCTTTAGAATACTTAGAAACATCTACCCATAAGTAAAATGCCCCATCAGGTTTTGCATCTACTTCAAAAATTTGATTTAATTCTTTAAAAAGATAATCTCTTCTTGTTTTAAACTCTTCTCTTATCTTTCTTAAATACTCATCATCAAAAGCTTCAAGTGCTCCATATTGAGAAAGTGTTGGTGCTGATATAAAAAGATTTTGTGCAATTTTTTCAGCATCTCTAATCCTATTTTTAGGAACTATAACCCAACCTAAGCGATTACCTGGAACACAATAGTATTTTGAAAATCCATTTATCACGTAAGCATTTTTATTATATTCTAAAGCACTATTTACCTTCTGTTCATAGATAAGTCCATGATAAAGCTCATCAGATATAAATGATATATCTTTTTTATCACAATACTCTACTAGCTCTTTTAAATTTTCACTTGTATATATATTGCCCGTAGGATTTGCTGGTGAAGAGATTTGCAAAGCATCCAAATTTTTATCTTTTAAATCCTTTACATGTAGCTGATAATCATCATGTTTACCAATAGGCATAAAAATAGGATTTATACTCATAAAATGAGCAAAATTTTTATAGCAAGGATAAGAAGGATCACTAAGTCCTAACCTTCCCGCATGTTTTAAAGTAAGGGCATAAGCGATTAAAAAGGCACCACTTGTTCCTGGAGTTAAAAAAACTTGAGAAGGGTCAACTTCGACCGAATACTCTTTTTTGTAATGCTCAACTATTTTCTCTCTAAGTTGATAAAGACCGTGACTTTCTGTATAAGAAAATCTATCTTCATCAATCGCTTTATGCAGAGCTTTTTTTACTAAAGGAGATGGAGGAAGATCAGGCTGTCCTATTTCAAAATGTATAGCATCTTCATATTTTTTTGCCTCTTTTACTATATCCATAACTATAAAAGAGCTCATTTTTTCACAACGCATATATAAGATTCCTATTTTTGGGTACAATTATATCAAAAAAGGTTAAATAACCTATGTCAAAAAAAATCTACACACTAAGTGATATAGAAAAAATACTAATATATGTTCCTCCTATATTTCTAATTATTTTAACCATACTCTCTGTATTTGTAACTTATGCTGTATTGGATTATAGGAAAGATAGTAAGATAGCACTTATGACACAAAAAGAGATATTTTTGAATCAAAAGTATCTAGATAGCTATATTGAAGAGACACACCAAAAAATAAACATAAGTCTAAGTAAGGCTCAACAAGAACTTCAAAAGAGTGTTCATCTACTAAAAGGAGTCTACTCAACAACTAGATTAAAAAGTTTAGCTTTACACATAAAAGATATTGAAGAAAAAGAGAATATTTTATTTGTTATTTTTGATAAAGATTTAAAAATTTATCACGGAGAGAAGATAGCAAAAAACATACAAAGACTTATATTTAATCAAAAACCTGATAAAAAATATCTTGAACTAACACTTCTATATATCTCCTCACAAGGGGCAGACTCTTCTTTATCATGGAGAGATGAAATAGATAAAACAATTCAACTTAGTTATTTCGATAAAACACCTGATGGAGAGTTTTTTATAGGAGCATTTTCATTAGTTGATAGTTTAAGGAATCTTACTCTAGATGAATATGTCAGGTCAATTGTCAATACACCATCAAATACAAAAAGGGGTTACTACTTTTGGTTATATGATTATGCTAAAAAAAACTCATTTAATATAAACAATAGAGAAAACTGGGAGATTGCAACAACAGTCAAACCTACAAATACATATAGAAACCTAATACAGTATCAACTATACATTGGTATAACTGCTGACCCTAAAGCATTAAAAGACAAACAAAATAAAATAATAACCGAATTTGATACTAAAAAAAGATTTGCTCTATTCATTATATCTCTTATCTCTTTTCTTCTACTCGCATCTACAGCACTCTTTTCAAACTTTATCAAAAATAGATTTCAAACCTATAACAATCAACTCGAAAGTATAGTTGAAGAAGAGATTAAAAAAAATGAACAGAAACAAAAACTTTTAATCCAACAAAATAGACTCGCAGCAATGGGAGAAATGATAGGAGCAATCGCTCATCAATGGAGACAACCACTAAACAATATCTCTCTTATAATTCATTTCATAAAAGACAATATAAAAGAAAACACTTTTGATAGTTTTTTAGCAAGAGCTAAAGAGCAAATAAATTATATGTCACAAACTATAGATGACTTTAGAGATTTTCATAAACCATCTAAAAATAGCGAACCATTTGATATACAAGAAGCTATAAAATCTGCCATTTCTATTTTACATGTAAGTAATAATATAACAATTAGTCTAAAAGGTACTCATCTTTACATAGACGGATATAAAAATGAATTTCAACAAGCCATACTTAACATACTCTCAAATGCTAAAGATGCTATTGGAAAGAATGATGGAACAATAGACATAATAGTAGCTGATAAAAAAATAACAATTCATAATAGTGGTGAAGAAGTAGATAAAAAAATATTAGAAAAGATGTTTGAACCATACTTCACTACCAAATCAGATAAAAAAGGTACAGGTATCGGTCTTTATATGACAAAGGTTATCATTGAAGACAATATGAAAGGAGAAATATACGCTACAAATGAAGAAGATGGTATAACATTTACTATTATATTATAAATAAATTGTTACGCTTTGACACAAATATGTCATTTTCATGCTACTTTTAGGACTTTTTTAAATACTTTTACTTATAATAACTAATCAACTTACTAGGGTTTATCATGTTACAATTTTCTACAAGAGTACTTTTAGCAGAAGATGAGTCAGTAGCTCGTGAAATACTTGAATTTTATCTAAATACTATATTTGACGAAGTTATAGTGGCAGAAGATGGACTAGAAGGGTTAAAACTTTATAAAAAAAATCACAATCAACATAAAAAAATAGACCTAGTACTAACAGATATCAAGATGCCAAATATGGATGGTATTAAGATGCTTGAAAATATTTATCAAATCAATAAAAACCAAAAATTTATCATCGTTTCTGCATACAAAGATGAACAAATGCTTCTAAAATCAATAGACTTAAAAGTCTTAGGCTACTTCATAAAACCACTTAATGTAGACAATGTAATGGAAATGTTAACAAAAGCAAAATATGAAGTTTTAGAAGACCAAAAGAAAGATCAAGGTATAGCCTTAATAAACAACATATATACATATAATACAAAATCTAAACTACTATATGAAAATGACAAACTTGTAAAACTATCCAAAAAAGAGACTCAAGCTTTAGATATATTGATACAAAATAGAAATAAAATAGTCGAAATAGAAAGCTTCAAAAAAGCACTTTGGAAAGACAAAGAGACTCTTGATGCTACATTTAGAACCGTTATGAAAAGACTTAAAGATAAGATAAAAACAAAAGATTTTATACTCTCACGAAAGGGTCAAGGCTACATAATAGAGTAAAAATGTAACATATATTAATTAATTTCACTTTTTTTAGACTTTAAATGAAACTTCTTTGAAACTTTATTCTATAATAGTTTCAATTTAAATAAAAAGGAGTTTATATGAGAACATCTAGTCTACTAAAAAAAGTTTTAGTTACTTCAGCACTATCAGCTGCTCTTATCTCAGGAGTAAATGCTGCTTCAAAAGAGAAAAAATACATTATTGCAACAGCAAGTACAGGTGGAACTTACTATCCAGTTGGTGTTGGTATTGCAACAATTGCAAGTCTTAAACTAGCAAAAAAACATAAAATGACCTTCTCTGCTATCACAAGTGCTGGTAGTGGTGAAAATGTAGATATGATTGATAAAGGCGAAGTTGATTTTGCAATCCTTCAAGGTCTTTTTGGATCTATGGCTTGGCAAGGAAAAGCTAAATATGAAGGAAAACCAAGAAAAAATCTTCGTTCAGTAAGTATGCTATGGCAAAATGTTGAGCAATTTGTTGTTTACAATAAAATTGCTACTACAGGTGACATAATGGATATGAAAAATCTATATGGCAAAAAGTTTTCAATAGGTAAAAGAAACTCTGGAACAAGAGTATCTGGTCAAACTATACTTAGTGCTTTAGGTATAGATTATACTAAGATGAATCTACAATTTTTAGGTTATGGACCTAGTGCAACAGCTCTACAAGATGGAAAAATAGATGGTATGAATATCCCGTCAGGCCCTCCTACAAGTGCTATTACAAACGCTTATGCAACAATTGGTGCTGATAAAATTAAACACTTAGAGTTTAGTGATGCAGATGTTAAGAAAATTAGTTCAGCTTATCCAGTATGGACAAGATATGTTATCAAAGCGGGAACTTACCCAGGTCAAAAGAGTGATATTAAAACTATAGCTCAACCAAACCTCCTTGTTGTTACAAAAGATACTCCGGAAGAGACAGTTTATCTTTTAACAAAAACTATGTATGAGAATCTTCCATTTTTAAATACTGTTCATAAAGCAACAAAAGTTATGAATATTAAAAAAGCAATAGATGGACTTCCTATGCCTCTTCACCCAGGTGCTGCAAAATACTATAAAGAGCAAGGTATAGATATCCCTGATAGACTTATAGCAAAGTAATAAGAAACTATGTTAAAGTTTAGTAAAACTAGCGTAAACAAATTCACATTTGTTTACGCCATCTTCATCTCAATTTTTCACTTTTACATCAATATTCAAGGTGGTCTTAGTGATTTATGGTTCAATGCTGCTCACTTTTCATTTTTAGCCTCTTTAGGATTTTTAACTTACAGAGCTTCAAAATACTCTGATGCCGAATTTGTATCTATATTTGATATTTTGTTATCTATATTGGTGTTAATTCCTTTCTTCTATCTTGTAGGTTTTGAAGAATCTCTATACCAAGAAGCAAATGGAACTATGAGATTTTGGGATATAAATGTAGCAATACTTTCTATACTACTCTCTATTGAGATTACTAGAAGAACTACTGGTCTTATAATCCCTTTTATAATGGTAACAGCTATAGGCTACATAACCTTTTTTGGTAAATACATTGATGGTGTATTTGCTTTTGGTGGTATGACTCCTGAAAGATTTTTATACCGTATCTACTTCACAGGAGAAGGTCTTTTTGGCTCAATTGCTACTATATCTTCTACTTATGTATTTATGTTTATACTTTTTGCTGCATTTCTACTTAAAAGTGGCGCGGGAGACTTTATAGTAGATTTAAGCTCTGTTCTTACCTCAAAGTTTCGTGGAGGAGCTGGACATGTTGCAGTTTTTAGCTCTGCTCTTATGGGAACTATCTCTGGAAGTGCTGTTGCAAATACAGTATCAACTGGATCTATTACTATTCCTATGATGAAGAAAAATGGATTTAAACCAATATTTGCAGCAGGAGTTGAAACAGCTGCCTCAACAGGTGGTCAAATTATGCCTCCTATCATGGGAGCTGGTGCTTTTATAATGGCACAAATCACACAAATACCTTTTGTTACTATCATTGCAGTTTCTGTTTTACCAGCTATCCTATATTTTGCATCAATTGGCTTTTATATCCATATACATGCAAAAAAATATAATCTTGAAATCCAAGAAAATGATGTAAAACTATTACCTATACTTAGAGAGGGTTTTCACTTTTTAATTCCTCTTTCAACACTTATAGGACTTTTGATATACGGTTTTACCCCAACTTATGCAGCAGGTATCGCTATTATCGCTATCATAGGTGCATCATATCTAACAAAACACAAAAGAATGGGTATAAAAGAGGTACTAGGTGCTTTAGCTCTTGGTAGTCAAAACATGATTGTTACTGGTGTTTTACTTGTTGGTGTTGGTATCATCGTAGGTGCTATTAATATCTCTGGAATTGGCATAATATTTTCTCAACTCATCATGGAGTGGTCACAAGGTCAACTTATTATTGCTCTTTTTCTTATAGCAATTGCTTCTTTGGTTTTGGGTATGGGACTTCCTGTAACAGCTTCTTATGTTGTTTTAGCAGTTCTAAGTGCCCCTGCTCTTGTAGGACTTATGCTCTCTCCTGAGATGGCAGCACTTGCAGCAGCTGGCGTAACAATTCCTGAAGTTACTATGTCACTCTTAGCAGCTCACCTTATCATCTTTTGGTTATCACAAGACTCTAATCTAACTCCGCCTGTATGTCTTGCCGCTTTTGCAGCAGCTGGGATAGCAGGAACTCACCCTATGAAAACTGGTGTACAATCTTGGATACTAGGAAAAGGGCTTTATCTTGTACCTATCCTTTTTGCTTTTTCACCACTTGTAACAGGAGAGTGGATAGAAAGATTTGAAGTATTTGGTTTTGCTATGATTGGCTTTTTATCCTTTACTATCACTATAGAAGGGTTTTGGGATAGAAAACTATATATTTTAGAGAGAATTTTATTTGCTACAAGTTCTGTTTTGTTACTTTCTCAAGATAGTATGCTTGGCTGGGAAAGCTACTTTGAGCTTGTTCCAGATACTCACATAGTAGGTCTTATACTATTTTTTAGTATAATGGCATTTCATAAAATGACAGGAAAGAAACAATGCAAAGCACAATTGACAACTTAGAAAAAAATGGTTTTGAAGTTCTACATGTAAAGAGTTCGAAAGAGGCTTTACATGTAGCTAAAACCTACATAAAAGATGGACAAAAAATAGGTCTTGGTGGCTCTACTACTGTAGCTCAAATTGGGCTTTTAGAGTATGTAATGAAACAAGAAAATATAACTCTATGTAACCAATATGAGAGTGGCATAGATATGAACGAAAATCTCAACCGTAGACGTGAAGGTTTATTGAGTGATCTTTATATAACAGGCTGTAATGCTATCACAAAACAGGGTGAACTCGTAAATGCAGATGGAAGTGGAAATAGAGTTGCAGCTCAAATCTTTGGACCCAAAAAAGTACTTCTTTTAGTTGGGATAAATAAAATAGTAGAAGATATACATGCTGGTTTTAAAAGAATAAGAGAGATTGCAGCACCAAAAAACACAGACCGTATGAATAACAAAGCTATAGAGATGGGTAAAGAGCCTCATTATAATGCAGACAATATTGCAAATAAGTTTGCTTTTATAAATGGCGATGAAAAAGGAAGAACAACTATAATTTTAATAGATGAAGAATTGGGTTACTAATGTATGATTTCCTCATAATTGGTGGTGGAATTATAGGATTAAATATAGCAAAAAATCTCAAAGAGAGAGATTCTACATATAAAATAGTTCTTATAGACAAAGAACCTGAACTTGCTATGCATAGTAGTGGTAGAAACTCTGGCGTTCTTCATGCTGGTTTTTACTACTCAGCAGATTCTCTAAAAGCAAAATTTACTCGTGATGGAAATAGAGCTATGCACGAATTTTGTGAAAAAAGAGGTTTACATATAAACAAATGTGCAAAGGTCGTAATAGCTACCGATGAAGAGGAACTTGAAGGCTTAAAAGAGTTAAAAAAACGTGGTGATATAAATGGGGTTGAGCTTAGTTGGATAGATGAAGATGAACTTCATACAAAATATCCCAATATTAAAACATATAAAAAAGCACTATTTTCACCAACTACATCAACAGTAGATCCAAAAGAGCTTACACTAGAGTTTGGAAAAGTTATAGAAGAGATGGGTGTAACTATCCTCACAAATACAGCGTATAAAAAACGTATAAGTGATAGCGAAGTACTAACATCTCAAGGAAGTATAGAGTGTAAAAAAGTCATAAACTGTGCAGGGTTATATGCTGATAAAATAGCACAAGAGTATGGCTTCGCTAAAAACTATGTAATTATCCCGTTTAAAGGAATATATCTCAAAGATAAAAACAATCTTTCTCATCTAGAAACAAATGTATATCCTGTTCCAAACTTAGCAAACCCATTTTTAGGTGTTCACTATACACTAACAGTAAAAAATGAAGCTAAGATAGGACCAACAGCAATACCCGCTTTTTGGAGAGAAAACTACAAAGGGTTTGATAATTTCAAACTAGATGAAATGATACAAATTCTATTTTATGAAGCAAAACTTTTTCTAACAAATGCTTTTGGTTTTAGAACTTTAGCATATACAGAAGTAAAAAAATACATAAAATCTCACCTAATAGGACTTGCAAAAAACCTTACAAAAAACATGGATCATAAAGGATATGACTCATGGAGTACTCCTGGTATACGAGCGCAACTACTTGATACTAAAACACTTGAACTCGTTCAAGATTTTGTAGTAGAAGCAGATGACAATAGTATCCATGTACTTAATGCTGTAAGCCCAGCATTTACCTCATCTATTCCTTTTGCTAACTGGGTTGTTGAAAACTACATAATCAAAAGTAAATAATTCATATATCAACATATCTTGATTTATAATCACACTTCTGCTACACTTCTAAAAAAGGAGTGCTTATGGATACATTTTTATCTACTATTAGTTCCATCAATGACGAAACTAGAATAAAAATATTAAAATTTATAGATGCTAATGGCAAAGTTTGTGTTTGCGATATAGAAACTTCATTTAATATGATTCAATCTCGTATTTCTAGGCACTTAAAAATCTTAAAGGACGGTGGTTTTTTAAAAGTACAAAGAGAAGGAAGATGGGCATACTACTCTGTTCGCTCACCACTCGATAAATTTAGAACTGCGGTTATTAAAGAGATAAATTTTTTAGAAATAGATATACCAAAGTTAAAAAAAGGGTGTGAAATTGCATAAAGTTTTAGTTATGTGCACAGGTAATAGCTGTAGAAGTATCATAGGTGAAGCTCTAATTAATGCTAAGCTTAAAGACATACAAGCCTATAGTGCAGGAACAAACCCAAGTGGAAAAGTAAATCCAAATGCAAAAAAGATTTTACAAGACCATGGTATATGGGACGAGAAGTACTACTCAAAAAGTCTTGATGAACTTTTACATGTAGAGTTTGATTTGGTAATAACTGTTTGTGATGACGCGAAAGAGACTTGTCCTATATTTCCAAAACTAGTTAAAAAGATACATGTTGGATTTGTTGACCCAGATGGCTTGGATTTTAATACTTTTGTTAAAACATATAAAGAGATAAAAGACGAGTTGCTACCTAAAATAAAACAAACACTAAAAGGGTTATAGATGTCAAAAAGTATACATAGAAATAGAGAAAAAACTTTAGGGGTTCCTGAGCTTATAGCTATAGCTCTTGGTGGTATGGTTGGTGGAGGTATTTTTACAGTTTTAGGTATCTCTGTATCTATGGTTGGTGTTTTTACGCCCATAGCTATCGTTTTGGGAGGAATTATTGCTTCATTTGCAGCATACTCTTACATAAAACTTGGGGTTTACTACAAAGATGAAGGTGCAACATATTCATTTTTTAAAAACACTTTTCCAAATTCTCATTTTGCAGCATCTTTGATAGGCTGGTGGGTAATTTTTGGATATATCAGCACTCTAGCTCTTTATGCTTATACATTTTCAGCATATGCTATAAGTGGTTTTGAGTTTGCAAACAATGTATGGATAAGAAAAGCAGTAGCGGGTACTATCATACTTACTTTTACACTTATCAATCTTTGGAGCGTAAAAGGAATGGGCAAAGTCGAAGATATTATGGTTTATACAAAACTAATTATACTTACTATCATTTCCTTTATCCTCATGAGTCATCCAACAACAACTTTGCCAAAACTATTTGAAAGTACTCATGATGTAACTATACTATCTGTTTTGATAGTTGCTTCTATAACATTTGTTGCTTATGAGGGATTTCAGTTGGTTATAAACGCAGTAAATGAAATGAAATCACCAGAAATAAATATCCCAAAAGCGATATACAGTGCAATCTTTTTAGCAATTCTTATCTATGTTATTATCTCTATTGGAGCAATTTTAGCAATCCCATTTGAAGATATCATCAAAAACAAAGAGTATGCCTTAGCTTCAGGAGCAAAACAAGTTATAGGTTCACTTGGCTCCAATCTTGTTATAGCTGGAGCACTTTTAGCAACAAGTAGTGCTATTAGTGGAACTCTATTTGGTTCATCTAGGCAGATGTCTGTTATAGCACAAGATGGTTATATGCCTACTTTTTTAGCTAAAAGAAAAAACTCAATTCCCATATACTCAATTATTACAATGTCACTTTTTGCTTTTTCATTGATCCTCATAGGCAATTTAGAAGTTATTTTAGAGTTTGGAAGCATTACTTTTTTATTGGTTTCACTACTAATGGCAATAGCAAATCTAAAAATTTATAAAAAAACTAATTCATCTTTAGGCATTACTATAGTTTCCCTAATAGGACTTATTTTGGGTGCTATTTTGATTTTGTATTATGAGTTTACAAATAAAATAGAACAGATGTATTTTATCTGTTTATTATATGTTTTACTAACTATTGCATCTTGGTTATTTTCTAAATTTCATAGTAAAAAAGAATACCTTTAGATGATTTTTGATATTATCTTTTAAATTTTTAAAAGAAAGTAGAAAATGAAAAATATTGTATTAATACTTGTGATGATAGTCTCCTTAGGGACTAGTATATTTGGTACTGATTTAAGCAAAGAAATGTTAAAACAAAACAAAACAGTTATAAAAATGGCTGTTAAAGCAATGAAAGATAAACTACCACAAAAAGTAGATAAATATACACAATTTACAGCGATAAGAAGTAAAGACTTGACTTTGATTTACACTTTTGAAATCAATACTGGTGCAAAAAGTGACGAAGCTGTCATTAAAGAAGACAAAAAAAGAATGGGCAAACATGTTAAAAAAGGCATTTGTCAATCATCGAAAAGATTTTTGGATTCTCATATAGATATATCTTACATTTATGTGAGTGCTAAAACTAAAAAAGAATTATTCAGATTTGATGTTACAAAAAATAACTGCGAAAAATCAGTTTTATAATATCTAAAAATAATTACTAAAAAACATCTTAAAGATACCTCTAAAAACTCTATTTAAGTAATTTAAAAGAACATTAGTTTTATAATTAACTAATCAGTTAGTTAATAAGGAGTTTGTATGAAAAAGCGAGATGCTGAGGCTTCAAAAGAAAAAATCATAACAAATGCAAAAATTTTGTTTTCTAAAAAAGGTTTTAATGCTAGTTCCATGGATGAACTGGCTTCTATGTGTGATCTGAATAAAGCAATGGTTTTTTACTATTTTAAAAATAAACAAGGTCTTTTTGAAGCTGTTATGAAAGAGGTTTTAGAAGAGATTTACAATACTATTAAAAAAGAAAATCAAAATCAGCACAATCCAATAAAAGAGTTAGAGAGTTTTATAAAAACTTATGCAACTTTTGCATGTGAGCACCCATATCTCCCCTCCCT
>CAZBPU010000056.1:0-12087 GCA_964493845.1 uncultured Sulfurospirillum sp. | reverse complement strand
ATTCCTGCATACATTGGTGTTAACATAACTCCCATTACAGGGTAGAGAACACCAGCTGCTATTGGGATTCCTATCGCATTGTAAAAAAATGCCCAAAATAGGTTTTGTTTTATGGTTGCCATCGATTTTTCAGAGAGGTTTATACTTTTTGTAACAGAGTTAAGGGTATTGTTCATCAAGATTATATCGCCTGCATCTTTTGTGATATCTGAGCCACTATTTAGTGCAACTCCGATGTCTGCTTGTTTGATTGATACACTATCATTTATACCATCTCCTACAAACATTACCTTTGCATCTTTTTGTAGCTCTTTTATGACTTTATACTTTTCATCTGGTAAAACTTCTGCATAAACTAACTCAATACCAATTTTACTAGCTATCTTTTTTGCTGTTATTTCATTGTCCCCTGTTAGAAGTATAGGAGTTATATTTTTCTTTTTAAGCTCACTTATCATCTGTGAAGCACCATCTTTTAAAGAGTCTTCAAGTGAGACAATACCAACACACTCTTCATCTATACTAACTAAAACTGCACCATTTCCCTCTGCTAAAATATCTTCAAATTTCTCTTGAGTTTTATTGTCAATATTTATTTTGTTAGTTGCCAAAAGAGTACTATTGCCAACTAAGATTTTTTTACCATTACTTAGTGCACTTATACCAAGTCCAGCTTGTATGTGAAGCTCTTGTACTTGGAGGGTTACATCAAAACTATGCTGTTTTGTCCACTTTACAATAGCTTGGCTTATTGGGTGTTCACTCTGGACTTCAGCTGAGGCGATAAGACTTATATATTTCTCATCTATGAGCATATCTTTTACACTTATCTCACCTTTTGTGATAGTTCCAGTTTTATCAAAAACTGCATATTTTATATCTTTTACAATCTCTAAAATTTCAGGATTTTTTATGAGTATTCCCTCTTTTGCACCTTTACCAACAGCGCCAACTATGGCAATAGGAGTAGCGAGTCCAAGTGCACAAGGACAAGAGATGATAAGAACTGATATAGCAGCTAAAATAGCGCTCATAGTATCACCAACTATATATGCCCATACTAAAAATGTGATTATTGAGATGGCTATGACAGTAGGCACAAATATATTTGCAACTTTATCTGCAAACCTAGCAATAGGCATTTTTTTGCTTTGCGCTTCGTTTAGAAGAGATATAATTTGGGATAGTTTAGTATCACTATTGAGCTTTAGAACTTTTACTTTTATGGTTCCTGTTTTGTTGATAGTTCCTGCTATAACTTCATCGCCAAGTTTTTTAAAAACTGGCATAGGCTCACCTGTTATCATAGATGTATCTATCTCTGCTTCACCTTCAACTATGACTGCATCAGTTGAAACTTTCTCACCTTGTTTTATAAGAACTATATCATTTATGTGTAAATCTTTTGCCAAAACAACTTTTATATCTCCATTTTCTAACACTAAGTTAGCTTGAGTTGGAGCTAAGTTCATCAAGTCTTTTAAAAAGTCAGTAGCTTTTGCTTTACTTCTCTCTTCAAGAAGCCGACCAAGAAGTATAAATGTGATGATAACTGCTGCTCCATCAAAGTAAACAAATCTTAGATGTTCTGGAAAAATATCGGGAAAAAGAACTACAAAAGCAGAGTAAAAGTATGCAGCACTTGTTCCAAGAGCAACAAGCACATTCATATCGTAGTTTCTGTGGCTTATAGCATTATATGCAAGTTTATAAAATCTCATGCCAGGATAAAACTGTATAACAGAGCCAAGAGCTAAGATAACATAGTTGTTGTTCACCATGGTGACTGGAAAAAACATAAATATAAAGATATAAACTGTAAAAGAGGCTGCTACAAAGAAAAGGGCTTTTAGCTTTTTATAGCTCTCTTCTTTTGCAAGTTCAAGAGCTTCTATATCTTCTTCAACACCATATCCTAGTTTTTTTATCTTTGTTATAAGTTCTTCTTTGTTAAGTTTTTCAGTATCAATTGTAAACTCACCACTATTTGATGCAAAGTTTACTTTTGTGTTCTCTAAACCATCTAGTTTTTTAACAACTTTTTCTATTCCATTTGAACAGTTCACGCAGGTCATACCCGATATATTTAGACTGATTTTTTCTTTCATTTTATACTTTCTTGTGCTGTTCTTAGCAACTTCTTTACATGTAAATTTGAGATTCTATAAAAAGACATTTTTTTATCTTTTTTAAATGTGACTATATTATATTTTTTAAGAACTCTAAGTTGATGGGAAACATGAGATTGGGGGAGGTTAAGTAGGTTGACCATCTCACCTACACATATTTCATATTTTAAAAGAGCAAATAGTATCTTGACCCTTATTGGGTCACTTAAAGCTTTATATATATTTGTTATACTTACTAACTCTTCGTTGCTAGGAAGAGTTTTTTGTATGTCTGATATGAAGCTTACATCTTCACAACAAGAGCGAATTAAATCAGCCATCAATTATATCAAAGCCGATATCGCTCATCTCTTCTTTGAATTTTGCTTCACAATCTTCATCTGTTATCTCAACAGTAACTTCTTTTGGTGAAGTTTCAAGATTTACTTTTATATCTCCAAAGTCATCTTCAAGAGAACCTTTTATCATATTTGCACAGTTTTGGCAGTTTATATTTTCTGCTTTAAAAGTTTTTTTCACAGTATATCCTTCATATGCATTTTTATACATATGAAAATAGTATCATATGTTTGTTTATAAGTCAAGTTATTGTATAGTTCTTTTATGAAAAATTTTATACTTATTACATTTATATTGGTTTCGTCTGTTTTTGCACAACAATGTGCAGATGAGTTTAGTCCTGAAAAGTTTGGAGAGTCACCGTCTTTTTTTGAAGATTTGGTAGATATGACACCAATAGGAACAAAGAAAAATCTTGGATTTATCAAAAAAGGAGACACTTTTTATAAACCCAATAGTTATATAACTTATAAAGCATATATCTATCCAACTACCAACAGCTTTTGGAGTTATAAAGTAGATAAAAATAATAAAATTTATGAAGTCAATGTATCTCAAGTAGAGTCATCAAGAATAGGTGACGCTTCTTTAACGGAAATGCTAAACGATGATTTTGAAGAAGCTTGGAGAAAATGGGATGGTGATGGTTATGAGCATTATATGGTACCAGAGTTTGTTCGTTTTAAATATGGGAAAAAGTATCTATCTTTAAAAGTCTATTTTTGGGGTATAGATGGGGATAGTGCAAGAGTTGAGAAGAGCACTATAAATTATCAAATTATAGATTTTACTGATGAGGTTAATTCGTATATAAAGTGTACTAAATCAAAATAAAATTTCTATTTTTGTTTTTTCCTTACTATCTATAGAAAAAGTACCTTTTAACTCATCTGTCACTATAGTATCTACAAAAGATAGTCCAAAAGAGTCATACTGTAAAAACAGTTCATCTTATATGATGAACTGTTTTAATTATATGCTAGTCTTGAGCAGTCTCTATAGCTTCTAGAACTATTTTTCTCATTATTTTTGTTACCATTTTAGACATTGGTACTATGTCAATATCAGGGAACATCATACTAACCATCCAAGGTTTCATCTTCATAAATCTAAGAGAAGTAACACCATCTTTTCTTGCTACAACAATACTTTTTGGCATCATTATACCTAAGTCAAAACTCATATTTGTTAAAGCATTATGAGATTTTTCAGCATTACATATTTGTACTATTTTATATTCAAAATCATCATTTAATTCTAAATTTTGTTTTTGATATGTACTTTTTAAATCATGTATAGATGCGATAGAAAAGTCATTTTTACTGACTGCTTCTTCTAGTTTTTCCATAACTCTATCAAAAGAAACTTCAGTTTCATGTTTCTCTACTATATCACCAATAATTTTTTTAGAAATCATTTTTTTCATTGTTGTCCTTATAATTATATTAATAATCTATTATATTATAATTTCTCTTTTTTTCTCTTTTTTTTTAAAATATAAATTGATAATAAAAGATACAATATAGATTGTAGCCAAAGAATACTGTATTGTGGCATTATTCCATCAAAACTTGCTCCCATTTGATTTAATTTTAAAAAGCCTTGCATTGCTGGTGTACAAGGGAAAAGGAGGGAGAAGTAAGTGATATACTGTGGTATAGCTTCTTGAGGCCAGATAAATCCTGCACTAAATACAAGAGGTAAGGAAGTAAATAGTAAAATTGGTGTTGCACTCTCTTGATTTTTTAATAATCCTCCAAAAAAAATCCCCATGAAGATAGTAGCAAGTAAAAAAGGAATACCAAGTTTTACCATATTGTAAGCACTTGCTAAGTGAGGTATATGATAAAAGTTAAAAGAAAAACCAAAATAAAATAGCATATGGGTAGAAAAAAGAGTACCAAAAATCAAAACTCTGCTACTTATTTTCATCCAGATAGGAGCATCATATTTTTTTTTACTTTCATTATAAAATCCACCTAAAATACCTAACCCTATCAGTAGTGTTTGTTGCAGTATTAGTATAAATACTGCAGGTATTATGTAGTAAGTATAGCTCATGTTTGGATTAAATAGATTTATTGTTTTTAATGAGTATGGAGTATAGGCTTTTTTAGCAAAAATAAGAGGAGTGTTTTTTATAAGAAGATTTGTAACTTTTATACTAGCAGTTTCAGTAAGTATACTTTTTAGTGCTCCTTGAACTACACTACCAAATATCAAGAAGTAGTTTGCATCAGCACCTACTGCTACAGTTGGACTTACATGTAGAGCTAAATCTCTTTTAAAATGAGCTGGTATAATAATAATACCTTTGATTTTATCTTCAATTAGAGCTTGTCTCGCATCATTTGAGTTTAAATCCTCTCTTACTACATTTAGTTCTGGTGTAGCTTTTAGAGAGTATATTAATTTTCTTGAAAGTTCACTTTTATCAAAATCTACAATGCTAATTTTTAAGGTTTTTACAACTTCATTTGAGTATGGTTGAGGGTAGAAAAATGAGTAAAAAAGAACACCTCCAATGATAGTCAAAACAATTGGTATGTTTGTAAATATATTTTTAAATTCAAACTTTAGAACATCAAAAAAACTCATATAACTCTCCTGATTTTAAACCAAACAATCAGCCAAACAGGAAGAAAATAACAAAGGTTTATTAAAAGTGGAGTGACAGATAAAACACTCACACCATAACTAGCTTGTGCAATTTGAAGCTTTAAATAGTGAGAAATAGGTAAGAGGTTATGCCAAGTATGTGCAAACTCAGGCATAGAGCTTACTGGGAAAGTTATGCCTAAAAAAGCAAAAGCAGGAGCAGTATATAGAGCCGCTAGGCTAAGAGCTCTTGTGTAGTGAAAATTGAGAGTGAAAAAAAGAAGTGCCATACCTTCATAAGCAAAAATAGTCAATAACATTGCTAATATTGTTACACTAAATGAACCTTGAAATTTCCATGGTTCAAAGCCATACATATAAAGAAGAAAAAGTATGCCCCATGTAAGATATACCAATGTATAGGGAAGTGTTTTTCCAATAATTGAAGCAAAAAGATTTTTTTTATTAAAAAAAAGATGTTCTTTTTTCTCTTTAAATGTTCTTCCAAATGAAGATATGATTGCAACAACGATAAGAATTTGCCAAAGTGTAGGGATGATAGCAGATACTAAAAACAGAAAATAGTTTTGATAAGTATTAAAAAAAGGTGTGATTTGTATGTTTATTGGAGAGGTTGCATTGAGTGCACTTTCAGTTTGACCATCTATCGCTAAGTTTGATACAAAGTCAATACGACCAGCGCTTTGAGTTATAGTTGAATTTAAAGCCGAGTTTATCATTTTTGCTATTAACAAGTATTGAGCATTTACAAAAGCTGTTATTTGAGGTTGTTTTTTTTGAATAACATCTTTCTTAAAGTTGGCTGGAATTACTAAAGTAGCATATACATCACTTTGAGCTATAGATTTACTTGCTTCTTTTATACTGTTTTGAATACTTTTTACATGTAGTGTTGGATTTGCATTTAGTTGCGTTATTATTGTACGGGAGAGATTACTTTTATCATAATCTACTACAGAAATAGGAAGATTGTGTGCAACTCCTTTATGAAATATAGAGATGATTAAAAAAAAGCTGACAAGAGGAATCCATGTTAGTAAAGAGAAGAGATAAAATGATTTTTTTATCTCATTTATCTCTAATATAAAAGCATTTATCATAATTCGAGTAAGACACTCATACCAACACGTAAATCATCTATAGGTTTAGTTGGCCGCATATGTACTTCAAAACTTTTCATATCAAAGCCTTTCCCTGCTTGTGGTGCTTTCCATGTAGCAAAGCTACCCATAACAGAGATGTATGTTACTTTAAATTCATAGTATTTTTCATCTAATGCAGGAATTTTAACTTTTAATTTAGTACCTTTTTTAAACTTTTTTAACAGATCTTCACGAACTGTAAATCTTGCCCAAGAGTCACTCATATCTGTTATAGTAACAACTGGAAATCCAGTGGGTGCAAGTTCTCCTTCGTGGATGAGAACAGAAGTTACTTCACCATCATGAAAAGAGTATAGGTTTAGTTCTTTTATATAAGCCTCAACTTCATCAACTTTTCCTGCATATACTTCTTCTTTTGCAAGTGCTGCTTTTTTATCTTCGCTTCTTGCTCCCTCTTTTGCCATAATGTAAAGTTGTTTTGCTACATTTGTAGTGTATTTTGTAGCCTGATATTTTGTGTATGTTTCATCATGTTTTTGTTCTGATAAAACTCCTTCTTCATAGAGCTTTTTTACACGAGCATAAGTAGTCTTCATCAAATCTTCAGCTGCTTTTGCTTTTTGATATTGATTGTAAGCTGCTTCTATCTCTTCTTTTCTTGCTCCTCTATCTGCTTTGTCTTTTATAGCTTCAGCGGCATTTTTTGATGCTTTTGCTTGTTTTAGTTTTGCTTTTACTTCATCTGAACTAATAGAAAATATAAAATCACCAACTTTAACAATGTCTCCTTTTTCAACAGCAATTTGGCTAATACGACCTGCTACTTTAGAAGATATATTGTAGGTTTGTGCATCAATCTCCCCTTGTAAGTTTAAAGGCTTTGGTTGATATGCTTCATAAAAAGTTGATCCAACCCAAAAAATCAGTCCTATTATAAGTGCTGAAATAATTAAAATTATTTTGTTCATTTTATCTCCATTGAAATTTGCTCAAGTTCAAAAAACAGTTCCTTGTCTCCACTCAAAACAGCTAGTTGTGAAATCTTTTGAACATAGTTATAAATTGCGTTGAGTCTTTTTGTTTTTGCTCCTGTTAGGAACATCTGTGCATCAACAACATCGACTGAGGTTGCAAGCCCTTCTTTAAAAGCTAGTTTTCTTAACCTTAGATTTTCTTTTGCAAGATTTAATGACGAGCTCAAATCTGTATATTCTTGTTTGTATTGAAGCATCTCTTTATAAGTTTTTTGAACTAAAAGAGTTAAGTCATTTTGTGTTTTATTTAGTGTATGAGTTAACCGATTTTTTAGTAGTTTTGCTGCTGCTATTTTTTCACTTTTACCATCACGTGATATGATGTTAAGTTTTACTCCAATTCCTGCAGTCCAATCTGGTGTCATATCCATTAAAGGTGAGTTGTCTTTATATAAAAGATAGTTACCAAACACAAAAAATGTAGGTTTATAGGCTGCTTTTTCTATGGTTATTAAAGAATCAACTTGGTTTTTCTTCGACTTTATAACATCAAGACCAGCATAGCTTTCTAATGTATTTTTCTCAAACTCTTTTTCGTCTTTTAATTTTGTATCTATAAAAAGATATGAGCTAGGAGTTTGTGATTCTCCTATCATATCTTTTAGTGCTAGTTTTATTATCTCATATTTATATTTTGCTTTTCTTGTTTCTATTTTTGCAGAATCTAATTTAACTCGAGCATTGAGTACCTCAATAGAAGCAACTTGCCCCGCAGATTTTAATTTTTTTGCATTTTCATAGTGATGAGTAAGTGCATTTTGTGCTTCAACTCTTGTTTTTAGAAGTGCTTCACTTATAACTACACCATAATATATTTGGATAAGTTTTAAAAAAGATTTATCTTTTTCCATTTGATATTTTGCTTTTGTCTCTTGTTCTTGTGCAGCATACATATCTTGTGCAGCATCTATTTTACCTCCGGTGTAGATAGGCCATAAAAGAGAAAGATTTGCGATAAAAATATCTTGGTCTTGAAGTGGTAAGTTATAGGGTACTGAAATGGGTATTCCTATACTACTTAAATCTATATCACCTTCTATTGCTAACTCTTTTTCTATCCTAGTATAACTTCCACTAAGACTTAAATCAGGAAGGTACATACTCCTTGCTGCTTTTTTTAGTTGGTACGAATGTTCTACTTCCATCTTAGAAGCTTTTAATCCTTCATCTACTTGTAAAACTTTTTGCCAAGCATTTTTTATAGTTATATCAGCATTTAAAAAAGAGATAAATACCAATAAAAGAAGAGTTTTTTTCATTAAATCATCTTATCTTTAGGCATACTTTCAATGTACAGTGATTGAGAAGGAAATGCAAATTCTGCACCATTTTGTTCAACTATTTTCATCATTTTTAAGTTCACATCTTCTTTAACTTGTAAGTACTCTGCCCATATGGTTGTAGTAGTAAAACAATAGCAAAAAAGACTAAGTGAACTATCTTGAAACTCATCAAAATGGACCATAATAGTACCTTTGTGAATATCTGGATGATTTTGAAGCATATTTCTTAAATCTTTTAGTATATTTTCCATCTGTTTTGTTTTTGTTGAGTAAGTTAAACCTAGTCTCATTTTTATTCTTCTTTTCCCCATCTTTGACCAGTTTGTTATGGCTGAGTTTGCTATAACTGCATTTGGTACACTTACAAGAGCTTGAGCAAATGTTCTTACACGAGTTGAGCGGATACCTATACTCTCTATAGTTCCTTCAACATTTGGTGTTAAAATCCAATCACCTTTTTTAAAAGGTTTATCAGTAAAGATAACAAGAGAACCAAAAAGGTTTGCAGCTGTATCTTTGGCAGCCAAGGCAAAAGCCATACCAATAAGACCAAGTGATGCTACAAAAGCACCGACATTGATTCCCCAGCTTTCTAAAATAGTCATAGCTCCTATGATGATTATAATCACTTTTAAAAACTTAATTATAAAGTTAGAAACATCATCACTTAAACTTTTACCAAATTTTGATGAAAATTTAGTAAATATATATGAAAATTCATGAATTGCACGATAAAGCATCCAAAATATGGTAAAGGTTATAAGTGTTTTCTCTATACTATTTGCAATCAATTTAAAACCATCTATATCTATCCACTTTTCAGCTAAATAAAATCCAAGTATAAGGATAGAAAAATTTAGTGGTGCTTCAAGAATTTTTAGTAGTTTGTCGTCTAGTTCAGTTTTAGTTTTTATTGTAATTTGTTTTAGACTTTTTAGAACTATTTTAGTTAGTTGCATTTTGAAAAAATATGCTATAAAAAGAATAGTAATAGATATTATAATGTCTACGGCTTTTAAGTTGTAGATTGAATAGTTTAAAAATTCTTGCATTTGTTACCCCATAAATTAAGATAAACGAATTTTAACACAATTTTCTATATAATCATATATATTTATATAAGGAAATGACTGTGAGTCATATTGTTTTGATTTTTTTTCTTTCTACTTTTATATTTGCAACAGATATAAGTGCAAAATACAGAGTATCTTTTGGTATATTTGGAGAACTTGGCATAGCTTATACCTCTTTACATGTAGATGAAAAAAGTAAATACAAAATAGCACTTCATGCGGTCACTACAGGACTTGCAAACTTTTTGAGTGGTGAGAGAGAAGAGTGGCATATAAGTGAAGGAAAAGTTAACAAAGATGGTGTTTTAATTCCTGCTTATTATAAAAAGATAGTACAACGGTATACTAGTATCAAAGGTAAAGTGGTACTTAAAAAAGATATCAGAAAATATATATTTAATCACGAGAAAAAAGAGTTAAAAGTTCAAAAAACCATATTTAGAGGAGATAGAAAAGAGTATAGTCAAAAAGATGGGGATTACTATGCTCCAAATGATTTACTATCTCTATTTTTTAACTTTAAAAAAATGTTACCAAGTTTAGAAGTTAAAACTGCTTCTAAATTCTATGCTGTTGGTGCCAATAAAACAGATGGACGTATAGATGTGATACCTCTAAAAGATTCAGATGATTTAGATTGGAAAGAGGGGCACTTGATGAGAGTTATTATAAATCAAAAGATATTTGCTAGCAAAAATGGTGAGTTGTTGCTAAACCTTGGGGATAATGGGCTTTGTAAACAAGCAGTTCTTAAAGATGTTCTTCTTTTTGGTGATATTAGAGGAGAATTGATTGATTAAAAGTGTAAATATAGGTATATGGTATATGCTTTTTGCTTCATTTTGTTTTGCTATTATGGGGGCTATGGCTAAAGAACTTAGTACACAAATGGACTCTTTAGAAGTTGTTTTTTTTAGAAATATAGTTGGAGTTATACTTATCTTGCTAACATTTTTCAAGACTCCGGTTAAACAAGTCGGTGGAAAGCCATTTTTACTCTTTTTTCGTGGACTTATGGGCTTTATTGCTCTAGTTGCATTTTTTTATAATATCGCTCATATTTCACTTGCAGATGCGATGACATTTTCAAGAACTTCACCTATGTTTACAGCTCTTTTGGCTTTTTGGCTTTTAAAAGAGAAGTTAGGTATAAAAGAGGTAGTTGCTCTTATTGTTGGTTTTATTGGTATTATTTTTATTATGAAACCAAATGGATTGCAGCTTGAACTTACAGACTTGCTTGGACTTCTTAGTGGTGTTGGAGCTGCTTTGGCATATACCAGCGTTAAAGAACTTAAAAAGTTTTATGATACTCGAGTAATAGTATTGTCTTTTATGCTGACAGGAACTATTGGCCCACTACTTTTAATAGTGTTTAATGACCTTCTACATGTAGAGTTTTTAAAGGCAAGTTTTATAATTCCAGATTTTAAAATGTGGGTTTATATAGTAGGTTTAGGAGCAAGTGCAACAGTAGCACAAATCTATATGACAAAAGCATACGGAGCAACCAAAGCAGGCATAGTTGGGTCTGTAAGTTATGCAAACATACTCTTTTCTTTGGTTATTGGAGTTATGTTAGGCGATGCTTTACCTGACTTTTGGGGAGCTTTTGGAATTGTTTTGGTAATCATAGGTGGAATTTTAGTAGCTAGAAAATAGAGGTGTTTAATCTATAGCTTAAGGAACAAGATGTTCTTTTGATTGTGACACAAAGAGCTAACTGTGCTATAATGTTCATAGAAGTAGATAAGACTTTTCCGCTTTGTGACAACGTCGCATCGGTGTGGCTGAGCACTGAACGTGCCCAACCGTGCCGTTATCTGCACAGAAGTTATAAATTTTACAAGCAATCAAAATAGTTCAAAAAAATGGACAAGAACAATTTAGTTTCAATAATGAAAAATTACTATTAAATGTACTTTCATTTTGAAATGGTCAAGTTCAGAATTATTGAGAAATGCACTTCGTGGAGTTTTAGCAGAATTTATTGTGGCTTCAACAATAGATATTTTGGACAAATCAAGAGAAGAATGGGATGCTTATGATTTAAAAGCCAAAAATGGTTTAAAAATTGAAATTAAATCCAATTAAGATAAAATATGGCAACTTAAAAGAAGAAATTGAACATATAGAGAGAAAAAGTAGATGACAAGTACTTCAAATACTTGACATAAAGTTTATAATGCACTACAATTGTAGATACAAAACTACAAAAAGGTAGATATGATGAAACAGGCTATAAATATAAGACTTGAAAAAGATGTGATTCAAACACTAGATGAATATGCACAAGAATTAGATAAAACAAGAACAAGTTTAGTTGAAAAAGCAATTGAATTATATTTTGATAAACTTGATGAAATGATTGCAGATAAAAGAATTGATAACCTTAAAGCTGGAAAATCAACCGTTATTCCATTAGAAGAAGTGTTTAAAAAAGCAGGGATAGATGTATAAAGTTGCTTTTGATAAAGATGCTGAAAAAGAATTTTTAAAGCTCGATA
>CAZBPU010000055.1:0-12184 GCA_964493845.1 uncultured Sulfurospirillum sp. | reverse complement strand
ATAAGTAACTTTTTTCAGAATGGATGTACATGAAATATATTGATCTAAATAACATGTTTTCAAAGAAAAAACTTCAAGCCTCAAATGATGAAGTCTTTGATATAGCTGTTATTGGTGCTGGTATTGTTGGCTGTGGAATTTTTAAAGAATTCTGTGAAAATGGTGCAAAAACAGTTCTAATAGAAAAAGAAAATGATATGCTAGAAGGTGCTAGTAAAGGCAATAGCGCCATACTTCACACTGGTTTTGATGCTCCACCTGAAAGTTTAGAGTTAGAGTGCGTAAAACAAGGATATGCTGAATATTTAAAAATAAAAGAAAAATTAGATCTTCCATTTTTAAATACAAAAGCTTTAGTTGTGGCATGGAATGATGAACAAGTAGAAAAGCTTGATGGCATATTAAAAAAAGGGCTTAACAATGGTGTCAAGGAACTTGAACTCATAAATAGTAAAGAGATTTTTACAAAAGAGCCAAATCTTTCAAAAACAGCAAAAGCAGCAATCTTAGTTCATGGTGAATCTCTAATAGACCCTTGGAATAGTCCACTTGCATATGTCAAGATAGGTATAGAAGCTGGTGGTAAAGTTGCATTTTCCCATGAGTTAAAAGATGGTCACTACAACGGTGATTATTGGGAATTAAAAACTTCACAAAAAACAATAAAAGCTAAAACTGTAATAAACGCGGCTGGATTATATGGTGATATAGTTGATAGTATTAAAGGAAGTAAAGATTTTAAAATCATTCCTAGAAAAGGTCAATTTATCATTTTTGATAAAAGTGCCTACAGTCTTATAAACTCTATCATACTTCCTGTTCCTACAAAAATTACAAAAGGTGTGGTTATTACAAAAACAGCCTTTGGCAATATCTTGGTTGGACCAACAGCGGAAGATCAGGAGAGCAGAACTAACAGTAATACAAAAAAAGAGACATTAAAACAGCTAGAACAAAAAGCTTACGAACTACTACCCTCACTAAAAAACCACAATATAGTAGCTACATTTGCAGGTCTAAGACCAGCTTCTGATAAAAACCACTATAGAGTTATGATCAATGATGAAAAAAACTGGATAACAGTCGGCGGCATACGCTCAACTGGATTAACATCATCACTTGGATTGGCAAAGTATGTTTTTAAATTAAATGAAAAAAAATATACAAAACAGAAGAAAAAGCCAAAACCAATACATATTCAAAATATAAGTGAATTTAAACAAAGAGATTATCAAAGCTCTGAATATGAAAAGATAGTATGCCACTGTGAGTGTGTAACGCAAAGAGAGATAGAAAATGCCTTAAAAGGTGAAGTAGGTGCAGGAACCTTAGGTGGTCTAAAAAGAAGAACTAGAGTAACTATGGGTAGATGTCAAGGATTTAACTGCCAAGCTGCTGTCTCAGAAATATGTCAAAAGAGTAAATCATGAATAAAGTACAAATTGCGATAGTAGGTGCAGGGCCAGCTGGACTAAGTTTAGCTATTGAGCTATCAAATATGGGATATACTGACATAACTGTTTTTGATAGAGAAGATGAAGCAGGTGGAACACCTAGACATTGTGGGCATTTAGGATTTGGTATTTTTGAATTTTATAGACTTTTGAGTGGTCCTCAATATGCTAAAAAACTTGTTGAAATTGCAAAAGAAAAAAATATACAGATAAAACTAAAACATACACTAATTGATATAACAAAAGATATTTTATCTTTTAGTAGTAATGATGGCATAGTAAAATACTCTGCTAAAAAAACCATATTGGCTATGGGTGCAAGAGAAACTCCAAGGTCAACAAGACTAGTATCTGGTATAAGAAGTCCAAATATCATCACTACAGGAGCTCTTCAAAGATTTGTTTATATGCATGAAACTGCACCATTTAAAAATGCTGTAATAGTCGGTAGTGAAGTAGTAAGTTTTTCAGCATTGATGACGGCAAAACATGCAGGGATTAAGATAAAAGCTCTAATTGAAGAAGATAAAAGCATCAATAGTTTTAGTATCTTAAAACCATTGTGTGAGCTTTTTTTAAGAACACCAGTAAAAGTTGGATATGAGTTAAAAAGTATAGATGGAAATGATAAACAAGTAAAGAGTGTAACCATATCCAAAGATGGAATTGATGAAGTTATAGAGTGTGATGGAGTTATATTTAGCGGAAAATTTACTCCTGAAAGTTCTGTTTTAAAAGATAACTTTAAAGACTATAACTATACAAATAACTCTGTTTTTGTATCTCAAACATTTCAGACAACAAATAAAAACTTTTTTGCAGTAGGTAATGTACTAAGAGGAGCTCTAACAGCTTTTAAATGCTATTTTGAAGGAAAAAAGTTAGCTAAATATATAGATGATTCACTAAAATATGAAAAATTAAAACCTTTACATGTAAAGATTGAATGTGATGATAATATACAATGGTACTATCCTAGTACTATAGACTTAAACTATCCAAATAAAACTCTAACAACATTAAGATTAAATAAAAAAGCTACTGGGACAATAACTATCTTGGTAAATGAAATCGATGTTTATAGTAAAGATATAACTGCAACTACATATAAAAATATCAAAATACCTAGGCTAGATTATCCTATAAGTAAAAATGATACTGTAAAGATTAGGTTTCAGTAGTTCCCCATATAGAATCTATCTTCATTCATAAACTCATGATGATGGATTCTAACATTGTTATCATCAAGTATTTTCAATATCGCATAAGTAGGATTTTCTTCATTGGTTAAATACTCTACTTTACTATCTGGTTGATAAGCAACTTGAAAAGTAGTGCTTCTAGTAGCATGAACAGAAATACCACACTTAACAGAGTGCATAATACGATGTAAATGTCCAAATGAAATATGCTTTATATTGTTAAATCTACTTAACAGTTTCCAAAACTCTTTACTAGATTTAAATTCTGCATCATTATCCATATCATACAATCCAGACTCTATAGGATGATGATGCATATAAAGATATATAAAATCATATTTATATGTATCTAATTGCTTTTTTAACCACTCCATACGAGCATCACAAAGCTCACCGTATGCACAGTCTTCTACTAAAGTATCTAGAAAAATATGAACTTTATTATCTATTTTTTTTATGTATTGAGCAAAGTTATCATCAATGAATTGTGGAAAATATCTCTTAAATATATCCCTCTTATCATGATTTCCTAGCATAAGGTAGATAGGTAAGTTATACCTGTCTACCATATTAGCTAAAGATTTATATGCTTCAGGCGAAGCATTATCGGTTAAGTCTCCCGTTATTACAACAAACTCTGCATCATTATGATTTTTTTCTATACTATCTAATGCTAGTTTTAATCTCAAATTTGGATTAATCCCATATAAAGAAGTATCATCTTTTCCAACTAAATGAAGATCACTTAGTTGGATTATTTTCACTTTTTTCTACTTGTGTATATATTGATAATTGCTGAAAAAGTTATAACTGTAACTATCATAAAAGATACTGCATTTAGAACTGGTGTTGAGCTAAATTTGATTCTAGAGTACAAATCAACAGGTAGAGTCGGATCTGAACCTATAAGAAAAATTGTTGTATTGAAGTTTGAAAAACTTATCAAAAATGCTACAACAAAGGCACCTATAATAGCAGGTTTCAAAAAAGGAATAGTTACATACCAAATAGACTCTAACCTAGTAGCTCTAAGACTTAAAGCAGCTTCTTCTAGTGTTCTATCAAATTTTTTCAATCTTGCACCAACTAAAAGCATAACATAAGTAGCACAAAATGAGAATTGACCAAATACAACAAGCCAAAAACTTGGACTTAATGACTCTATATATATACCAAAATTATCTTCAATAAAAATCCCAGCTGATGTTGAACTAAGTAAAATAGATATACCTAATATAACTCCTGGAATTACTAAAGGTGCTAATGCAAGAAAATATAAAAGCCCTTTAAATCTAAACTGCTCCTCTTCAAAAAGAAGTGCTGCAAAAGTTCCTACTATTGTTGATAAGAGTGAAACAAAGAATCCTGTTTCAAAACTTGTCCAAATACTAATAAGTAAATCTTCATCAGCAAATAGTCCTAATCTCTCATTTGTATCAGAAAAAAACCAATCAAGAGAAAAACCTTCCCATGGAAGTGCTATAAAATTTGAATCATTAAATGCTAAAACAGAAATTGTAACTAAAGGCATAATCAAAAATAGATAAAAAATTGCAATGTATATTCTATATCCTATTTTATAAAGTGGTGAACTTGGAAGTGTTCTTATCATGATCCTACCCTCTCTAGTTTTTGTCCTGTAATCTTTAAAACTAACCAGATAATAATTGAAGACAACATTAACAATAAGAATCCAAATGCTGCACCTTGGCTCCAATCAATAGTGGTTAAGAAGAAATTATATATCTGTTCTGTAAACCATAAAGAACTCTTACCACCTAAAATATTTGGTGCAACATAATCACCGATTATCAACATAAACACCATAATTCCACCAGAAGCAATCCCTGGCATAGAATGAGGAATAACAATCCTTGTAATTATAGTCCATTTTGAAGCTCCTAAATCACTTGCAGCTTCAATTAAACTGTCATCTAAACTGTCTAATGCAGACATTACAGGTACTATCATAAAAAGCATTGACATATAAAGAAGCCCTATAATCATACTAAAATCAGTATATAACATCTCTATTGGAGTATCTATGACCCCTATATAAATCAAGAAATTATTTATAACTCCATGGTCACTTAAAAGTATCATCCATCCATAAATAGTAACTAACTCACCAACCCAAATAGGAATCAAAAGTAAAAGTGTCATAAAACTACTATATTTTTTTGATATAACTTTTGTAAGATAAAATGCTATTGGAAAGGTAATCACAAAAGCCAGTACTGTAATAGAGATAGAGTAAAAAGCTGTTCGTAAAAATGTAAGCCAATATATAGAATCTTCAAAAAATGAGAGATAATTAGCAAATGAAAAAACAGTAATACCATCATCATTTTCAACTCTAAAAGAACTTAAAAAAAGATCAATATGTGGTAAAACTATTAAAAATAGCAACCATGCTAAAACAGGTACAATAAAGAGATAAAAAGTTAAATTTCTTTTTTTCATCATCTACTCTTCATAACATTTTAAATCATCTTGATGAATACCAACATTAACTTCGTCACCCTCTTTTAAATCTTCAAATTGAGCATTCTGAGGAAGAGATATCAATACTATATCTTCACTCTCAATAATTTTTGCTGATATCTTAGTATTAGCACCATCAAATAAAATAGTTGCTATTTTCATTTTAGTAACTTCAATATTTTCTAAATCACCCGTAGGATTTAAAATAAATGCTTCTGGTCTTACAAATAGTTTTTTAGGAGTATAGTCTACTCCAGGTTTAGAAATTTTCCATCCATTTGTTGTAATCAATACTCCATCATTATAACTTTTTACATTAAAAGGATTACTCTCACCAACAAATCCAGCAACAAATGATGTTTTTGGATTTTTATATAAATTTTGTGGTGTATCTATCTGCTCAAATTTTCCTTTATTCATAACAGCTACTTTGTCACTCATAACTAAAGCTTCTGATTGATCATGTGTAATGTATATAAATGTCGTACCAATCTCTTTTTGAAGAAGTTTAAGCTCAATCTTCATATGCTCTCTTAATTTTCTATCAAGTGCCCCAAGTGGTTCATCTAGTAAAAGAATAGAAGGCTTTAAAACTAAAGACCTAGCAATTGCAACCCTTTGTCTCTGTCCACCAGAAAGTTCAGTTACTTTTTTCTTTTCGTAACCATCTAGTCCAACACGACTTAGCATCTCTTTTACTCTTATATCAATTTCATTTTTAGTAATTTTTTGTCTTTTAAGTCCAAAGGCAACATTTTGCTCAACATTCATCATAGGGAAAAGTGCAAGATTTTGAAAAACAATATTTACAGGTCTTTTTTCAGGAGGAATTCCTTTCATATAACCACCTTGTATGATTATATCCCCTTCACTCTCCTCTTCAAACCCAGATATCATTCTGAGTAATGTGGTCTTACCACAACCTGATGGTCCTAGTATTGAGAAAAACCCTCCCTCTTCTACACAAAAATCTATAGAATGAACAGCTGTAAAATCCTTAAAATGCTTTGATAAATTTTTTATCTCCAAAATGTGACTCATATTTTTCCTTATATAATTAAGAATTTAGTTCTTATGAAACTCTTAACTATATATTATCAAGGATACTCTCCTTGATAATATATATATGATTTCTACTTAGCTGCTTTAATTCTTTCTAAAATTTTAGCTTCAATTTTATCAAATCCAGCTGGTAGTGCTGGGTACCATTTGATATTGTCTATATCAGCTTTTGAGAATGTTCTAGTAAAGTTATCTTTAATCTCAGGCTTTAAGTGCTGTATAGCATCTTTAGAAGCTGTACCATATCCTTCTTGATTAGTAAAATATGCTGCATTTTCAGGAGCAAGAGCAAAGTTAATCCACTTATATGCTGCATCGATATTTTTAGCTTTTGCAGGAATTGCAAAAGTATCAATCCAACCTAAAGCTCCACTTTTTGGTGCAACAAAATCTATATCTGGATTAGTTTTATGAAGAGTCCAACCTTTTCCATCCCAACCAGATTCTACATTTACATCACCATTTTTAATCAATGCAACTTGAGTATCACCACTTGTCCAATAAGTTTTAACAAGATGCTTATTGTCAATTAGTTTTTTCTCAACTCTTTTCATTAATTTTGCATATGCATCTTTATCGCTATATAAAGAAAATGGATCTTCGCCCATACCAAGTGCAGTTGCAATAAGTATTGGTCTTTTTAATCTATAAGAGATTTTACCAGCATATTTAGGATTCCATAAATCTGACCAATCATTTGCCTCTGGAGCTAACTTTTTATTAACAATCATTCCTGTTGTTCCATAACAAAAAGGAACACCAAAAGAGTCATTTCCTACTTTTGCATTTTTCTTAACTGCATCAACCATTGAAGTTATTAGTTGTCCTGTATTAACTTTTGTATAATCAATAGGTTGATAAATTTTATGTTTCATTTGGACAAATGTAATTCTATCTTGACTAGGTTGTGCTAAATCAAATCCACCACCTCTTGTAGCTATAAGTTTTGCAACCATTTCTTCATTGTTAGAGTAAGTTAACTTTACTTTTATACCTGTCTTTGCCTCAAACTTTTTAACAAGTTCAGCAGGTGCATAACCTTTCCAAGTTAAAAGCCTCAAAGTCTCTTGCGCCATTAAAGCACTTGATGACAACAATAGTGCAGAAGCACCAACTAATAAAATTTTCTTCATAAAATCTCCTTTTTTAATTTTAATTGAACGACATAATACTATACTTAAATAACAAGCTGATTACAAGTTAGTATTTAAAATCGTTTTTGATTCTTCTAAATACATACTATACTCTTCTTGAGTCCAATTAAAGATATCTTTATATATTAAAGATACTTTATGAACACAATCTATAGCTGCTTGTTTATCTACAAGCCCTAAACCTAATCGTCTCACTAAAAAATCTAAAGGCTTTTTAGTAAACTCATAATCTATACTATAGTAGACTTCAGCTTCAAGGTATGGATAATCATCATGAAGTTTAACTTCTCCAAATTTTTCTATATATTTGAAAACTTCTAATGCACAATCACCATAAAAAGATATCAAATGCTCATTTAAATCTTTGTTAAAGCTAAATTTACCCAGTTTTTCTTTAATTTTACTGATTTTTTCTATACTACCTACTAATTTGTAGTTTTTTGTCTGACAACTGTGTAAATTCTTCTTATTTTCAATTTTTAACGCAAAATCTAATGTCTCTTCTGCCATCTTTCTATATGTAGTCCATTTGCCACCAACTACACTTATAAGTCCAGATTTTGAACTATTTATTGAGTGTTCTCTTACTATTTCTTGTGAATTCTCAGCATTGTCATCTACAACCAAAGGTCTAAGTCCAGACCATGAAGAGAGTATATCACTCTTTTTAATTGTAACTGCAAAATACTTTTTTATATGTCTCAAAAGGTACTCTATATCTGCTTCACTTACATTTGGTCGCTCTTGTACTTTTGCGATTTCATCTGTTGTACCTACCAAGCATTTACCAAGATAAGGGAGCATAAAAAGAACCCTACCATCTTCTGTTTTTGGAATCATCAATCCTTCATCGTTTGGTAAAAATTTCTTATCTAAAACAATATGTATACCTGAACTTGTTTTAACAATATCTTTAGCTTCTTTAAAATCAAGTTTTCTTATACCATCACAAAATGGACCTGTCGCATTGACAATGATGGAAGCATTTGCCTCATACTCTTCAAGAGTTATAGAGTCTTTTAACTTAACACCACTGATTTTTTCATCAACATATTTAAACCCAGTAACTTCAGTATAATTTTTTACTTCACATCCACTCTCTTTTGCGCTTTGAAGGATAGAGATAACCATACGAGAGTCATTAAAAGCACCATCAAAATATCTTACTCCACCTTTTAAACCATCTCTACTTACGCTAGGAAACTTTTTTATAATCTCTTTTTTACTTACAATACTACTCTTACCAAGCCTTCTTTTCCCAGAAATAATATCATATAAAACTAATCCTACATACATATAAGGAATTTCATACCACTTATACAAAGGTGTTACTAAAGTAATAGCACGAGAAAGATGAGGAGCATTTTTTAAAAGTCTATATCTCTCTTTTAATCCCTCTTTAACTAAAGCATATTGATTAAAATCTAGTTTTTTAACAGCTTTTTCTAAGTATCTCACTCCACCATGAACTAGTTTTGTACTTCTACTACTAGTTCCTTCTGAAAAATCATTTTTTTCTACAAGCAGTGTTTTTAAACCTCGCAAAGTTGCATCTAAAGCTATGCCACTTCCTGTAGCACCACCACCTATAACAATTATATCAAACTCTGATTGTATATCTTTATCTTTCATTATGATTTAAACTTTCCTAACTCATTATTTAATTTTTCAGTTATAACATTAAACTTAATTCTATATAAATATAAAGTAATCTATGCTTAATTTATCGAGATAATGTTATTTATTATGTTGATTTTACCCTCTAACTCATATAAGAAAACTTTATCTTTGTATTTTTTTATTGCTTCTTCATAATTTGGATTTATTTTACAATATTCTAAAAATTCATCACTTTTATCTTCACAAATAGAGCCAAATTGAGATACAAACTCATCTATATCATAAATTGCTGTTGCTAAGCCATCTTTTAGAAGATAATTTGTTCCTTGACTTTCATCTATCCTATGAGGTAACACATATATCTTTTTTTTCATTTTCAAAGCAAACTCAACACTTCTCATACTACCACTTTTCAAATCTGCTTCTGATACAATAAGACAATCACCCAAAGCAACAACTATCTCATTACGCACTACAAAACTCCAAGGTGTTGCACGAAAACCATCTTTAAATTGAGATAAAACTAAACCTTCTTTTTCTATATTTGTTATTATTGATTTATTTACATTTGGATATTTTATATCCAGACCATTTGCCATAACTCCTATTGTGTTATTTGCTCCAGCATTTTGATGTGCTATGCTATCTATACCCATAGCTGCACCACTTACTATGCAAACTCCTCTTTTAGAAAGTTTTGATGATATTTGTGCTGTTTGAAATTTACTGTAAGACGAAGGACGACGAGTTCCTATAATAGAAATTTTTTCTCTTTTTAAAAGTTCTAAATTACCTCTATAAAATAACTCTTTTGGATATTTTTTCATTAAGTTTAATTCATCTATATTAAACTCAATTCTCATTATAAATCTTTTAAATAGACTAAATCAACATCTTTTAAAAGACTTTTCGCACCTATTAAAACATTTAGTGTATTTCTGTGAGGATGCCCAATAGCTATAGCATAACCTCTCTTTTTTGCTATTGCTACTGCTTTTAGTAACTGTTTTCTTATAAGTTTTTTATCTATATTATTATCTATAAATATATCTCTAGAGTAGAGTTTTAAACCATATTTTTTAGATATTTGGGGAGCTTTTGTTTGAGCTGTTGTTCTACTATCAACAAAGTGTAATTTTTCATCTCTCATCACTTTTATAAGACTATCCATAGAAGTATAATTAGCTGTAAACTTACTTCCTGTGTGGTTATTATAGTATGTTATAGATGGAAATAATTTTTTTATATTTTTTATTCTTGTTTTAATTTTATCCATAGAATCTATAGTTTTTAATGTTTGTGGCTCTGCCCTTCCATAGCTCAATGCTTCTGTAGGAAGATGTATCATCTTAAATACAAATCCTTTTGAAAGTGCTATTGTATCAGGATGTCTTTTTGTAGGAGGGAAAAATGAAGGTGTAACCCTAAAAGGTATTTTTTTTATCAAGTTTGTTTGATGTGAAAAAGCAACATCATCTATAATAATAGCTAATTTTGGTTTACCACTATATATAACTTTTTTATTTACAATTTCTATTTTTTTAGATTTTTTTGAATCTTTTTTTACACTATTTTGATAATCTTGTATCTCTGAGAGATGATTTTCTTTTTCAATCTCTTTTTGTTTTAATATAGTAACAGGAGGTAGTTTTTTTGGTTTAGTATATTTTGGTAATGAATCTAATCTTTTTTTCTCATCATCAAGCATTTTTTTCATTTTATCCATCAATATTTCTGTCGATTTTTCATTGATTTTTTTTGACTGAATAAGCTGAAAATAATTAACACCATAAACAATAGCAAATGCACTTAAAAAAGCTAAAAGAATTATTGCTATTCTTTTTTTTGAGAATAAACTCTTTTTTTTGTGCTGTTTTCTTTTCTTTTGGCTACTTTTTGCCAAGGATTATCTCAACTTCAAGCATATCTAAATTTTGATTGTTTTGAGATGTTATCTTAACATCTTCTACAGAAGTATACTTCTTTATTACATCTATCAAATCATTTCTCAAATCATCAAGATATGGTAGCTTACAATTTACTCTTTCATGAGCTAACATAATAGTAAGTCTATCTTTTGCAACACTTGCACTACTCTTTTTCTTACCAAATATTGAGCTCAAAAAACTCATGAAAACAACCTTTTAAAGAAACCTTTTTTTACTTTTAAATCTAAAAATTCTATATCTTCACCAAGAACTCTTCTAGAAATTCTTCTATAACTCTCAGCTGAGATTGATTTTTCACGATTTATAATAGGATCACCCATATTAGTTGATCCTATAATGTCTTCATCATCAGGAATAACACCTATAAGAGGCAGTGCCAATATACTAAGAACATCTTCTGTGCTAAGCATATTTCCAGCTTCTACCATCTCTGGCTTTATACGATTGATAATAACATGTTTTTCTACCTCTTTACCCTCTTTCGCTTTTTCGCTTTTAGCATCAATAATACCTATTACTCTATCAGCATCACGAACAGAACTAACGTCTGGTGTAGAGACTATTAAAGCACGATCAGCTAAGAAAATAGAGTGTTCAAAACCACTCTCAATTCCAGCAGGAGAATCAAGTAAAACTATATCAAACTCCTCTTTTAAACTAAGAAGTAACTTTTTAACTTTTTCTCTTTCTAAAATATCTTTATCTTTTGTTTGACTTGCTGGTAAAAAATATAAATTTTTTGCTTTCTTATCATTGATTAGAGCTTGGGAGAGATTACAACGCTCTTCCATAACATCTACAACATCATAAACTATACGGTTTTCAAGTCCTAAAATCATATCAAGATTTCTAAGACCTATGTCAAAGTCAATCGCTACTACTTTTTTACCAAGATTTGCAAGTCCTACTGCTAAGTTTGCTGTTGTAGTTGACTTTCCAACTCCACCTTTTCCAGATGTTACTGTTATGATTGTACCCAAGTTATTCTCCAATTTTGTAAGTTTACATGTAGAGAAGCTTCTCTACATGTAAATAAAATTTAATATATCTTAATTCTCATCTTTATTGATGATTTTCTTAGAAGTAATCCAAGGCATCATAGCTCTTAAGCTGTTACCTGTTTGCTCTATCAAACTTCTCTGTGCATTTGCACGTTCTGCATTCATACGAGCATATCCTGCTTTTCTCTCAAGGATAAAATCTTTTGCAAATCTACCATCTTGAATCTCTTTTAGTATCTCTTTCATAGCTTTTTTAGA
>CAZBPU010000054.1:0-12185 GCA_964493845.1 uncultured Sulfurospirillum sp. | reverse complement strand
TATGGATTTACCATTTGCAATGGGTAGATTTTGTACAACTGAAGGAATCGAAAACCTAGAGGTTGGTAGTGACTTTAGAAACAAAGATTTTGCAAATGCTTATGGTGTTCTTATTGCTGATGGTCCTCTAGCTGGTGTTACTGCAAGAGCAATCTTTGTAATAGATGCAAGTGGAAAAGTTGCATATAAAGATATCTGTAATGAAATTACTGAAGAGCCTAACTATGATGGTGCATTAGCTGCAATCAATGAAGCTACAACTACTAGTTGTTGTGGAACTTGTCAGTAATCTAAAGTAGGTAGTTACCTAAACATTTTATTTGGATAAGGAGTATATCTCTTTATCCTATACTAACACTCAATCAACTATCCGATTTTTCAACTCTTGTCTAAAATCAAGATAATTTAAATTAAAATATAATAGAATTCGGATAAAATTTATCTGAATTCAGGAACTCTTATATGTACAACAAATTTGCATCTCAACCTCATCAACCTTTTTTTACAGCAGGTATACTTTTCTTTATAACTTTTCTTCTTATACTAGGTTTTAATTACTCTGGTGTTATATCTTTAGATAGTAGTATTTCAGGATTTCACTCGTACCCTTTGATTAATATTGTTTTTATACAATTTTTTCTAGGCTTTTTATTTGTTGTTTTTCCTCGTTTTTTAACACAAGCTGCAATACCTATAAAAACATACATGAATATATTTTTCATTTTTACGTTAGGTGGCATCACTTATATATCTTCACTTTTTATAGGTTTAGGATTAAATAAACTAGCAATTTTTATTCTAATAATTGCTAGTTTAACAAGTTTTAAAACACTATTTGATATATATCAAAAGAGTATCGTAACAAATAAGTATGATACAACTTGGATACTTATAGCATTTGGTTTTGGCCTATCTGCAAATATACTATTTTTTATATCTACTTTTGGATTTCCTCTGCTTGAAACTTTTAGTATACATATAGGTTTTTATCTATTTTTATTTGCTCTTATATTTACTATTACACAAAGAATGGTTCCATTTTTCTCAAGTGTAAAAGTACAAGGATATATAATCAATAAATCAAAATATATCTTAGAGATAGCATTTTCTATGCTAGGATTAAAAGTTATAGCACTAAGTGTAGGAAATAATCTTTTTTCATTCGTAATTGATTTTTTAATGTTTACTTTTTTTACTTATGAACTTTTAAAATGGAAACTACCAGTTTTTAAAGTGACTGCAATTATGTGGGTACTTTACCTATCACTCTTTTGGCTACCTGTTGGATTTGCTATATCATTATTGGAATCTACTTCAAACTTATTTAACCTAGGATTTATTTTTGAGAAATCAGCTTTGCATACTCTTGCTATTGGATACTTTGCAACTATACTTATAGGCTTTGGAACACGTGTAGTTTTAGGTCACTCTGGACAAACTCCAACAGCAGATAAATTTACAGTTATTCTATTTTGGACAATACAAGGCATAGTTTTAATCCGTATTTTTGCTGGACTTAGTATGAACTGGAATTTTGATTATAATTTTTGGATAGTTATGAGTTCAAAAATATTAGCTTTAGGGCTTATTCTTTGGTCCTTTAAATATCTAAGGATATTAATCAAAGGAAATTAACTACTTATTTGGGCTATTTTTATACTTTTGTCACATGCTCGATAAAACTTTAGTAGTCCATCTATTTTGCTTTTTGTTAGTTCCTGCTTAAAAGTAAGTTCAAAAAGTTCTTTTGCAAGTTGTTCATTGCTTAAATATTCTACACCATAAGCTTTTGCTTTTTGCATTATCTTTATATCTCTTTCACTAAACTTACCTTTGAGAGTATTTTCATACATAAGCAACTCCACAAAATCTATCTTTTGTTCCATCTCTACGATATGAATAGTAGTTTTCGTCACAACATGTACAAGTAGGTATAACTTCAAAATTTTTAAGACCTAAAGTATTAAGTGCTATTAAGTCCAAATATATTTTATCTTTTTCTTTACATGTAAACTTTTCAAATCCACATATAACCTCAGTACCAACTTCATAGCAACATTTTTTTATAGATGGTCCAAAGATTACATGTATATCTTCTTCTTTACATGTAAACTTTTCTATCATATTTTTTATAGTTTTTTTTACAATACCTTTATATGAGCCTACACGTCCTGCATGAGCAACACCAACTGCACCCCTTACTTCATCTATAAAAATAACTGGTATACAATCAGCAGCTTTAACCACTAAAGCTACATTTTTATCTATAGTTATAATTGCATCTGTCTCTAAAATTAAATTAGGAGAATCTTTATCAACTACTTCTACATGTGCACTATGAATTTGATTCATAAATATCAATTTTCTTTTTCCTACTTTTTGTTGTAGTTTTTTCTTATCTATACCTATAAATTTATCGGTAAAAAAATACATCAGTAAAGAGCCATCATTTTATCTACACTATCCCAACTTAAATCTTTTTTTCCATTAAACATGTGATATATATATCGTGCAAACATATCTGTCTCAATATTTACTTTCCTTCCGACATTGTACTCACTAAATATAGTCTGTTCTAAAGTATGTTTGATTATAGTTAATCGAAATTCATTATCTTTTACAGAGTTTATAGTTAAACTTACTCCATCAATAGCTATGCTACCTTTTGGAATAATAAATTTTGAAAACTCTTTTGGTAAACTTACAATCATATCTGTTGCATTTTGATTTTTTGTTATTGACTTTATAGTACCTAAACAATCTACATGTCCTTGTACTATATGACCTTCAAGCCTATCTCCTATAGCCATAGCTGGTTCTATATGAACTCTTCCACTTAAATTTTCTACTGCCATTATAGCTCTTGTTTCAGCTGAAAGCTCTACTGTAAAAGTAGTATCAGTTAATTTCACAACTGTTAAACATACCCCATTCGTAGCTATGCTATCTCCAATTTTTGGTCTATATTTAGCTTTTAATGTCAAGTAACTATTTGCATAACTAACTACATCTGCAAACTCTCTTATAAGTCCCGTAAACATTTATACCCATCCTTATTATATGTAATAAGAAATTATAGCATATTAAACTAGCTTTTATTTTTATTACCATAAAATATTACCATACTATTTCAAGGAGTATATTATGTTTAAAAATCCTTCTATTTCCACTAAAGTTCATATTCCATTAATCATGTCAATAGTGATTGGTTTTATTATCGTAGGTGTCACAGGACTAAAAACGCTATCTTCTATGGAAGAGAGTGCTCTACAAAAAGAAGAAAAACTATTTGAAGTTGCTCTTAAAGATCAAATAAAATCAAAAAAGAATGTTTGGATTACAAATGCTCTTCAACTATCAATGAACAATGACATACAAAATGGTCTTATATCTGGAGACAAAGATGCTCTTATAAAAACTTTTGCAGGTATAGGAAAGATGTATAGAGACAATACACCTTTTAAAAAAGTTAATATTCATATACTCACTCCTGACTTAAAATCATTTTTTAAATCATGGAATCCTAAAAGCTTTGGCGAAAGTTGGAACAAATATAAAACTTATCAAAAAGTTGTAAGCACAAAAAAACCACTTGTTGCATTTGAAGAAGATGCTAAAGGTCTTAGACTTAGAGCAGTAGCACCCATCATCAAAGATGGCTCACTTATAGGTATACTTGATTTTAGTGGCGGCATCAATAACTTTGGTAGTGCTCTTAAAAAAAGCGATATATACTTTCTATATTTTTTAGATAAAAATTATGCTTCGGTAGTTAAAAAAAACTTATACAAAAAAGATGGTTACATACTATCTAGTAGTAAAAATATAGATAAAGATTTTTTAAACTATGTAAAGTCTCCATCATTTTCACTCACTGAGTCAATCAAAAAACCTTATCAAATAGACGATAAATACTTTACAAAAACTCTACCTATCAAAAATATTGATGGACAAATTGTAGGAGAGGCATTATTTGGTTCTAAAAGTACTAAAGTTTTAAACTCTATGAATGAAGCTAAAACAGGCATGATTCAGCAGATTATTATCATGGGAATTATTGATTTAGTTATTTTAATTTCACTTTTATTAATACTAAAAATAGTAGTTAATTCCCCAATAAATGAGTTAAAAAATAAAGCAAAAGAGTTAGCAAGTGGTGAAGGAGATTTAACTCGCCAGATTAATATAAAAAGTAAAGATGAGATAGGAGAAACTTCTACAGAATTTAATCATTTTATTGATAGAATAAGAGATTTAGTAGTGGTAGCTAAATCTTCAAGCAGTGAAAATGCAACTGTTGCAAATCAACTCTCTTCAACAGCATTCCAAGTAGGCAAACGAGCTGAAAATGTTTCATCATTAATGGATGAAACAAATACAATGTCACAAAATATAAAAGATGAGTTAAAAAACTCACTAAAAGAAGCAGAAAAATCAAAAGTTGAAATAGAAAGTGCAAACAAAAGATTAGAAGATGCAAAAAATAAGATCCTTCAAATGGCAACACAAGTAGGAGAGAGTGCAAATATAGAGATAGAAATGGCTCAAAAAATCACTCAACTAAGTAGTGATACAGAGCAAGTAAAAGATGTACTTGTTGTTATATCAGATATAGCAGACCAAACTAATCTACTTGCCCTAAATGCAGCAATAGAAGCAGCACGTGCAGGAGAACACGGACGTGGTTTTGCTGTTGTTGCTGATGAGGTTCGAAAACTTGCTGAGAGAACACAAAAATCTCTTTCTGAAATAAATGCAACAATAAATGTTGTAGTACAAGCAATTTCTGATGCGAGTGAACAAATGAGTATAAACTCTAAAAAGATGGAAAGATTAATAGAATCTGCTATAGATGTAGAAACCGATATAAACGAGACTTCCAATATCATGAATAGTGCTACAACTTCAAGTGAAAAAACTGTACAAGACTATATAAAAACAGGAAAACGTATAGATAAAATAGTTCAGAAGATAGAACATGCCACACAAAATTCTTCTTCTAATGCTCAAAGTATTGAAGAGATAAGTAATGCAGCTGAACATCTTAATGCCCTTACAGAAGAGCTTAATAATGTGCTTGGAAAATTTAAAACGTAGGGATAAATTTGAAAAAATATACTTTTGCTATATTTACAGGTATATTAGTTTTATTTGCCTGCTTAGGACTTGGTAGATTTGTTTTTGGTATGCTTCTTCCAGATATGAAAATAGATCTTAATATGAGTATAACCCAGGCTGGTTTTTTAGGTACAAGTAACTTTATTGGTTATTTAAGTGGGCTTATTTTTGCAGGAACATTTTATACAAAATTTGGAGCATCCAAACTTATAATGCGCTCACTCCTTACCCAAGGAGTTACAATGTTACTTATGGCTATAAGTACTAACTACCTTCAAATTGCTTTTTTATACTTTATATCAGGATTTTTTGGAGCACTTACTACTATCTCAATAATGTCTTATATAACTCAAATCGTTCCTAAAAATATAAGAGGTAAAGCCGCAGGTATACTTTATACCGGAGGTGGTTTTGCAATTGTACTAAGTGGCTATACTGTTCCTTTTATGGAGAGATTTCATGGTGTAGAATCTTGGAGATTTACTTGGGGCATATTTGCAATTATTACTATACTTATAGCACTTGTAGTTAAGTTTGGATTACAAAATAAAGTTCCAAACAAATCAATACAACAAAAACAAAAACACTCCTACTTTGCAGTTATAAAAGATAAAAAATTTATACAAATCGGAGGCTTATACTTCTGTTTTGGTATTACTTATGTAATTTATATTACATTTTTTGTACTAGCAAGTATAGATAAATGGCATGTCAGTACAGATTTATCAGCATCATTTTGGATATTGTTAGGATTTTTAAGTATGCTTTCTGGTCCAATTTTTGGAATTCTTTCAGATAGAATAGGAAGATATAAAACAGTATCTATTGTATTTTTTATACAAACTATATCAAATCTAATTATGGCTCTAAATCTACCTGCATCATCACTTTGGATATCTGCTTCACTTTTTGGTATATCAGTTTGGGCAATACCTTCTATCATGGCAGTACTTACAGCTGAAACATTTGGCATTGAAAAAACAGCTAGTTTATTTAGTAAAATTACATTGATTTTTGCTTTAGGACAAATATTAGGGCCCATAGGAGCAGGTTATATAACTGATTTATCGCATGATTTCTCTTATGCTTTTGGATTATCTTCTGCTGTTACTTTTCTTGCATTTTTGTTTTCACTATATTTAATAATCAAAAATAAATCATTAATATAGTATAATTACCTTTTAAAAATAAGGAACTTTATGAAATATGATGTTATAGTAGTAGGTGGCGGACACGCAGGGATTGAAGCGGCACTTGTAAGTGCTAGAAGTGACAAAAAAACACTACTCATAACTATACTAGCAGAACAAATTGGTGCAACTAGCTGTAACCCAGCTGTTGGTGGACTTGCAAAAGGTCATCTTGTAAAAGAGTTAGATGCTCTTGGTGGACAAATGGGACTAGCTACTGACATAAATGGCATACAGTATAGAATCCTAAACCAATCAAAAGGACCAGCAGTAAGAGGAAGCCGTGCACAGATAGATATGGATAAATATAGAATCTATATGAGAAATCTTATACTAAATAGTGATAACTTAGATGTTGCACAAGAGATAGCTGAAGAGATAACTACAAAAGATGGCTCTGTTACTGGTATAATTACTCATCTAAAAAATCACTATCGTGCAAAAAAAATAATATTAACAACTGGTACATTTTTAAAAGGTCTTATCCATATAGGTGAAAATAAACAAGAAGCTGGTCGTGTTGGAGAATTTCCAGCAAATAAACTTTCAGACTCAATGCGTTCTTTAGGTTTAGACATGGGTAGACTCAAAACTGGAACTTGTGCAAGAATAGATGCAAAAAGTATAGATTTTACAAAAATGGAGATGCAACCAGGTGATGAAAATCCTGTTCCTTTTAGTTTTAGAACAGATAAAGATAACTTTAACCCTAAACAACTTCCTTGTTATATAACATACACCAATAAAAATACACATAATATCATAGAGAGTAACTTTCACAGAGCTCCACTGTTTACTGGACAAATAGAAGGAACAGGCCCTAGATACTGTCCGAGCATAGAAGATAAGATAAACAGATTTAGAGATAAAGATAGACACCATCTTTTTGTTGAGCCACAAACACTTGAAGCAACTGAATATTATATAAACGGACTCACAACTTCACTTCCACCAGAAGCACAACTAGATATGCTTCACTCTATTGTAGGATTTGAAAATGCAAAAATCGTACGATATGGATATGCGATAGAGTATGACTATGTAAATCCAACTGACCTAACTCATACACTAGAAACAAAAAAAGTAAGTGGATTATACTGTGCAGGTCAAATAAATGGAACTACTGGATATGAGGAAGCTGCAGCACAAGGACTTATGGCCGGTATAAATGCCGTTTTAAGCATAAATGATGAAGAGCCTTTTATACTAAGACGTGATGAAGCTTATATAGGTGTACTTATAGATGATTTGGTAACAAAAGGAACGAAAGAACCTTATCGTATGTTTACAAGCCGTGCAGAGTATCGCTTACTTCTAAGAGAAGATAATGCCGACTTAAGACTTACTCCTTATGGTTATAAACTTGGTCTTATAGATGAACAAACGCACAATAAAGTTGTACAAAAACAAGATGAATTAAAAAAAGGTCTAAAATATCTTGAAGAGACTTTTTTAACACCATCAAAAGAGAATATTGCTTATTTAAAAGAGATTGGTGAAGAAAAGATTGTAGATAAAATGTCACTTCAAAAAATAGTAGCAAGAAAAACTTTCACTTTAGAGAAACTAGAACTTCTTTCACAAGATATAAAAAGTTTTACAACAGATGCAAAAGAACAAATTTTGGTAGAAGCAAAATATAAAAACTATATAGAAAAACAAAAAGAACAAATAGATAAAATGAAACAGATGCTAAATGTAAAGATCCCACCTATGATGGATTTTAGTTCTATATCTGGACTTAGTAATGAAGTTGTAGAAAAACTACAAAAATTTACTCCACCAACACTTTTTGCAGCAAGTGAGATAAGTGGTATGACTCCAGCAGCTATTGATATTCTACATATCTACATCAAAATGAGTGCAAGAAAGACTTAATTGTTTATTATAAATGTAAAACTCTAAATTCATATAAATCAATAAAAGCCCTATATTCCAATTCAAAATAGCACTATAGCAAAATCACCAAACTTGACATTTAGGCATATATTGCCTATAATTAAACTCATATAAACAGCAAATATCTATAAAAGAAGAACTTATGACACAACAAGAGATGGCTAAACTATTAAGTATTTCAGATAGAACTCTTAGAAGTTGGAAAAGCCGAAGGGCTAAACTGTATGGACTACTTGAAAAACTAGATTACACACAAGCACAAACATTAGTTCTTCAAGAGAGTAATGAACATATAATCAAACTTTTAGAAAATCAAAACTATTTTACAGAGTATAGGGCATTTGAACGAGAACTGTTTAAACTTCTTGTTTCTGGTATAGACACAAAAATACTAAAAAAACTCTCAAAAGATACCACCCTCTCAAAAGAGGCTAGAGCAAGAAGTGCATATCTATATACATTTTTAACAAAAAAACCTATAAAACTAAGTTTTACTCTTAAAAACAGAGTAGGACTATATCACGAAAGAAAACTTGACTCAGGTGATAGCCTTTCAGCATACTATGGACTTATAAGTGGAGTTGACCCTCATAGATTTAATCAGTATAAAATGAAAGGACTCAATTAATGAATTTAACACTTGAAGATGCAGTTAAAGAGATGATGGAAAAACTTGCTAAAAAAGTTCCTGCTATACATAAAAAAGAACCAGTCAATCTCTATATAGCTGGAGGCATTGCAATTTATTTTCATACTGCATCAAGAGTCTCTAAAGATGTAGATGCAATTATAGACAGAGATATAGATATTCCTCGTAAACTTTCAGTTCTATGGCTCAATGAAAATGGTGAGTTTGAAGAGTTAGAGTTTGATAAAAACTATAGTGATACTCTCGGTATTATGCATGAAGACTATGACAAAAGAGCTATTCATAAATTTACTATTGATAGTAGACTAAAAGTACATGTTCTCTCTCCTGTAGATTTAGTCATTTCAAAACTAGCGCGGTTTGTAGAACAAGACCAACAAGATATAAAAAGTATAATTATGAATGACTTAGTTGATAAAAAAAGCTTGAGATACTTGCAAAAGATGCTATAAAGGTTAGAAGTTCTGGTAGAGTTGAAACACTTGCGTTGCATTTAGAATTGGTTTTAGAGATGTTTGACTGATTCTATTTTATACAAATTAATATTTGTAATCCCAGTATCAATCTTTATTATACTCATCCCAACTAACTCTTACAAACTCATCATTTCCTCTAAGTTCGTTGTTTCCTTTTTTACCCTCTAAGTATGTTTTTCTTACATAAGGGTACTTAATACGAGAATTAGAATAGTTTCTATCTACTAAAGCTTGCGTAAAAGAACCAGGATGTTTATCTGATTCATGTGGGACAATCCCAACTATCTTACCGTCTTGAACATCTGCATAAAATGCACCGAAATGACTTGCGTGTGGAATTCTTTGAATTGGAGAAAACAACTCAGTTGCGCTTACTGTACTAGTTCCTAATGCTGCTGTTGCAACTGCACTACCTTGTAAAAACCTTCTTCTTGAAATACTCATTTTATATCCTTTTTAGATTTCTTTAAAAAGAGTATAAAACAAAAAAGAGGAAAAATAGTTCCTAATTTTAAATTTTTAAAAAATTATTATATATCTTTTGCTGGTATTGAGAAACAATAACCTTGTGAATAACTTATCCCAAGTTTTTCTATAATTTTTTGAATCTCCTCATTTTCTACAAATTCTGCAATTACTTCAATATTCATTGAATGAGCAAAATCTGTTATTGCTTTCGCAATTTTATAATTTTTAGGATTTGTATGAATAGATTTAATGTATTTCCCATCGATTTTTATAAAATCAATATCAAGCTCACTTATCCTTTCAAAATTTGAATACTCTACTCCAAAATCATCAATAGCAAGTTTAAGACCAATCTCTTTTAACTCTTTTAATTGTCTAATATTGTTTTTTGTTCCTGTTGATGTTATACCTTCTAAAATTTCTAAAATGATTCTATCAGCTTCAATATCGTATTTTTTAAGCATCTCTACAATATAAGATTTTAAATTTTTTGCAAATAAATCATCTTCTGTAATATTTATGGACATTTTCACATTTTCTGGCATTGTAGAAAGTTTTTCAAATGTTTTAGCAATCATAATTTTTGTAATTTCAAATAAAAACCCACTATTTTTAGCTATATTAATAAAATAATATGGGCTATAAACTTTATCGCCATCTTCTAGCCTTGCAAGTGCTTCATACCTTATAATTTTGCCTGTTTTATTGTTTCTTATTCCTTGATAATATGGAGTGATATGAACATCATTTTTTAAAAATAGAGCCTTGTATAAAAGATTATTAAATCTAATAAACTCATCACTATTCTGCTTTTTTTCTTCATAATATATAAAATCTTGAGATGGTTCTTGTTTTGCTTGTTTTAAAGCAACAGAGAGTTTTCTTAAAATTTCATTATCATCATTTGTAGCAACTGCAAAACTAAAAGATAGTCTCAATGATATCTTATCTATGTTTATAGGAGTAAAAATAAAATTATCTTTTATACTTTTTATTTCAGATTTTATATTATTTGATACAAAAATAAATTCATCAATATCAAGTCTATAAATTTTTCGTTTTAATATATTTTCAATTCTTTTAGCAACTATTTTTAAAACTTCATCTCCAACTTGAAAACTATAAGTATTGTTAATTTGGGAGAAATTTTTAATATTTAACATTACAATTTCTTTATTTAAGTTATCCTTTTTATCTATTTCAAATTTTACTTTTCTATAAGTTCCTGTTAATGGATCTATATAAACAAGTTTTAGATTTTCATCAGTTTTTATTTTAACTTCTTCATTTAAATTTCCTATGAGTTGTTCATTTTCTTCCTGCTTTTTGTATACCAAATAACTCGCTATTAAAAATAAAATCACCATAAATAACATTAAAGAATGAAGCCATATTTTATGTTTAGCAAGTTCAAGTTTATCATCTATAAAAGCGATATAATTTCCTATTATTTTATTATTAAATCCTCTAATAGGTACATTTATTACATAGTATCCATTGATATCATTTGCATCTTTTAAAATGTATTCTGATCCTTCTAACTTTAGAAAATGAGAAATACTATATTTTTTCAATAATGTTTCAATTTCAGGTTTAATATCAAAATTTGAAATATTATATCCCTCTATAAACTTATCATGAAATGGATATTTTAGTTGTTTTGTAAATCTTTTATCGATTACAACAGCAGAATAAATTTTATTTTTAGCTATTTTTTTAGAAATTGAATTAAAATGTGTTATAGCTTCAATGATTCCTAAAAAATTATGTCTTTTATCAAAAATTGGAACAATACCTTTAAAGGTCATATCAAACTTTCCAACACTAATACTCGAAGTTGGTTTTTTATCTTTAAAGATTTTAACTAAATCTTGCCTAGCATTTAAAATATTTTCTCCAGTAGATTTACGAGTCCAAGAAAGATATGCTTGTTTCCCATTTTCACTTACTATACGAATACCAACATTTTTAAAATCTGCATATATATTTGTCATTGGGAAAAAGTTTTTTTTATAAAAGTCTTCGTAATTTTTATCTTTCATAACTTTTACTATGATAGGATTTATTGAAAGATTTTTAGCCAACGCAAAAGTCATTCCCTTTTTTGCTTGAATTAAAGTATTTATTTCAGCTCGTATAGCATCTGTATAGTTAGTTTCACTTTCTTCAATATAATCTTCAATTAAAAACATATATCCTACAAGAGCAATAATAAAAACAGATACCAATACATAAATTTTTTTTAAATTATTCACTTTTTTTCCTAAAGTTTCTAATTATTTAATCTCTTAACATTATAAAGAATTTAAATTTCTTACAAAATAGTATAAAGTAAAAAAGTAGCAAAAAAGTAGCAAAAAAGTTCCTATTTTAAATTTTATATTG
>CAZBPU010000053.1:0-12252 GCA_964493845.1 uncultured Sulfurospirillum sp. | reverse complement strand
TAGCAGTTGGAAATCCAGGTGTTAAAGCTGAAGATATAGAAAAAGAAATTTTAAATATAATTAAAGATATTCAAAATGGAAAAGTTAGCAAAAAAGATGTAGAAAAAATAAAAACCAATACAAAAGCAGATTTTATATTTTCTTTAGAAAGTTCATCAAACCTAACTAATCTATTTGGAGGATACTACTCAAAAGGGAGTATTGAGCCACTTTTGAGTTATGAAGAAAACATAAATAAATTAAAAAAAGAAGATATAATAGACGTTGCAAAAAAATACCTAATAAAAGAGAAATCAACAACAGTTATATTACGAAAGTAATATTTTAAAATGCAGAGGTTTACCTCATGCTGTAATAAGAAAATAAATACAAAGGATTATAAATGAGCACAAAACTCATAGGAGCTATGACCGCTTTAATCACTCCATTTAAAAATGGAAATTTAGATGAAGATACTTACGCAAAACTAATAAAAAGACAGATAGACAATGGCATAGATGTTGTAGTACCCGTTGGAACAACTGGAGAAAGTGCAACTTTAAGTCATGAAGAACATAGAAGATGTATTGAAATTGCTGTTGATATTTGTAAAAATACAGATGTAAAAGTATTGGCTGGTGCTGGTAGTAATGCTACACATGAAGCAGTAGGTATAGCAAAGTTTGCCCAGACACATGGAGCAGATGGTATACTATCAGTAACACCTTACTACAACAAACCTATGCAAGAAGGACTTTACCAACACTATAAAGCTTTAGCAAGTGCTGTCGAGATTCCTGTACTTTTATATAATGTACCAGGACGTACTGCATGTGATTTACTACCAGAAACTATATATAGACTTTTTAATGACTGCTCAAATATATATGGAGTCAAAGAAGCAACAGGCTCTATAGAAAGATGTGTTGACCTACTTGCACATGAGCCTAAACTTAGTGTAATAAGTGGTGATGATGCCATAAATTATCCAATTCTTTCAAATGGAGGAAAAGGTGTAATATCTGTTACTTCTAACATAATGCCAAATAAGATAGCAGACTTAACTCATGCTGCAATTGATGGTGATTACCATGAAGCAAAAAGAATAAATGATGAACTATATACTATAAATAAAGTTCTTTTTTGTGAAAGTAATCCTATACCAATAAAGGCAGCAATGTATATTGCTGGACTTCTTGATACCTTAGAGTATAGACTTCCTCTAACACAACCAAGTAAAGAAAATATGAAAAAAATTGAAAACGTTATAAAACAATACGATATAAAGGGATTTTAATGATTTGTGAAGAAATGAAAGGCAAAACTTTAGTTATAAGTGGCGGAACTAGAGGTATAGGAAAAGCAATAGTATATGAATTTGCAAAAAATGGTGTTAATATTGCCTTTACATATAATTCAAATGAAGAGATGGCTAAAGAGCAAGTAGAAGATTTAGAGAAAAACTACGGTATAAAAGCTAAAACATATGCTTTAAATATCTTGGAACCAGATAGCTATAAAGATTTATTTAAACTTATTGATGAAGATTTTGATAGAGTTGATTACTTTATATCAAATGCTATTATATCTGGTCGCCCAGTTGCAGGTGGATATACTAGATTTATGAAACTTCGTCCAAGAGGTATAAACAATATCTTTACAGCAACGGTAAATGCTTTTGTAATAGGAAGTCAAGAAGCGGCAAAAAGAATGCAAAAAGTTGGAGGAGGAAGTATTATATCTCTCTCTTCAACTGGTAATCTAAAGTATATTGAGTACTATTCAGGTCATGGTACAGCAAAAGCAGCAGTTGAAGCTATGGCTAGATATGCAGCAACTGAACTTGGAGAGTTTAACATAAGAGTAAATGTTGTAAGTGGAGGTCCAATTGAGACTGATGCGCTTAGGGCTTTTAAAAACTATGAAGAAGTAAAAGCTGAAACAGCTAAACTTTCACCACTAAATCGCATGGGAAAACCAACAGATTTAGCTGGCGCTTGTCTTTTTGTATGTTCAGATAAAGCTAGCTGGATGACCGGTCACACTCTTCTAATTGATGGTGGTACTACATTTAAATGATTCTAAATTTACCAAATCTTTTAGCATTGAGCAGAATTTTATTTGCACCTCTTATGTTATGGCTTCTTACAGGTAGAGATAGCTCTATATTTGATGGCATACATCCAAGTTGGCTAGATTATAGTGCTGCACTTGTGTTTGTAATTGCTAGTGTTACTGATGGTTTTGATGGTTTTATAGCTCGCGCTTGGAATCAACAAAGTACACTAGGAGCTATACTAGATCCATTGGCAGATAAAATGCTTATGCTTAGTGCTTTTTTAGGTCTAATGATAATAGACCGTGCCAATGTCTGGGCAGTATACCTTATACTTACTCGTGAATTTTTCATAACAGGAATCCGCGTAGCTGCTGCTAGTAAAGGTCTTGATATAAAAGCCTCTGTATGGGGTAAAATAAAAACTTTACTACAAATGTTTGCTATAGGATTTGCAACTATGAATTGGCCTTACGCTGAGTTGCTTTTATGGTTAGCTGTTGGTATGACCCTATATTCTGGATTTGAATACATTATGAGTTATATAAAAAGAGCAGATAACTAATGGGTACTTTAACATCTCTTCTTGTTCTCTCTTTTTTAATCTTTTTTCATGAACTAGGACACTTTTTGGCAGCACGTTTTTTTGGCGTACATGTAGAAGTTTTCAGTATAGGATTTGGGAAAAAAGTATTTAGTAGAGTAGTAGGTAAAACAGAATATAGACTAGCTATGATTCCTCTTGGTGGATTTGTTCAGATGAAAGGTCAAGATGATAGTGACCCTACAAAAACGAGTAGTGACAAAGATAGTTATAATACAAAAAAACCTTGGCAAAGAATAATCATACTTCTTGCTGGTCCTTTTGCAAACTTTCTTTTAGCATTTTTTTTATATCTTGCTATTGCAAATATAGGAGTAACTAAACTTTTACCTATAATAGGCAATGTAGGAGATAACACACCTGCTAAACAAATTGGTCTTATGAAAAATGATAAAGTCATAGAGATAAATGGAGCTTCTGTTAACACTTGGGATGACTTAAGTCAATTTATAAAAAAGAGTACAGGAAAACTACTAATAACAATACAAAGAGATAAAAAAGTAAAAACTTTTATGACAACTCCTGAGATAAAAGAGCTGAAAACTATATTTGGTGAGCCTGTTAAAAAAAGAATATTAGGTATATCCCCTATAGGAAAAACTTTTGTATTAAAACTTACTCCTGTAGAAACTCTAATTTTTGCTTACGATGAAACACTAAAAGCAACTACCATGATAATAACAAGTCTACAAAAACTAATACAAGGTGTTGTTCCTGCAAAAGAACTTGGTGGTGTTGTAAGTATAGTTCAAGTAACAGCACAAGCTAGTGAAGCTGGAATAATTGCACTTTTTGCATTGACTGCTCTAATATCAGTAAACTTAGGTGTTCTAAATCTACTTCCTATTCCTGCTCTTGATGGTGGTCATATTATGTTTAACATTTATGAATTACTTACGAAAAAAGCACCAAGTAAAAAAGTACTTTACATAATGACCATTGCTGGCTGGGTATTTTTACTAAGTCTTATGGCATTTACAATTTTTAATGATTTATTTAGAATCTTTGGAGGAAATTAATGCATATTTATGAAAGTAGATTTGATGAAATTTTAACAAATATAGAAAAAGTTAGACTAGAAGTCAATCAACATCAAATCATCAAGATAATTGCAGTGAGTAAAAATGTAAACTTTAAAGCAGTTGAAGATATGTATAACATTGGACAACGTGCTTTTGGAGAAAATAGAGTTCAAGATTATAAAATAAAAGCAGAAGCTCTTGATAAGCTTCCTTTAGAGTGGCACTTTATAGGCAGGCTTCAAACAAACAAAATAAATGCTCTTATAGATTTAAATCCAACACTTATGCATAGTTGTAGCTCATTAGAGATGGCACAAGAGATAAATAAACGCTTAGAAGTAAAAGGTAAAACAATGAATGTTTTACTACAAATAAATAGTGCCTATGAAGAACAAAAAGCTGGTGTTCTTCCTGAAAAGGCTATTGAAATATATAATCAAATTATCTCTACATGTAAAAATATAAAACTAAAAGGTGTTATGAGTATTGGTGCACATAGCAGTGATAAAAAACTAATTAAAAAAAGTTTTGAGTTAACTTACTCAATATACGAAAAACTTCAACCGAAGGGTGCTAAATATTGTTCAATGGGTATGAGTTCAGACTATTGTCTTGCAATTGAATGCGGTTCAAATATGCTTCGTATAGGAAGTACACTTTTTAAATAATTATATAACCTCAACTCTATTTCTTCCACTATTTTTTGCATTATAAAGAGCATCATCTGCTCTTTTAGTTATACTTACTGAGGTATCATTGAATAAGACGAGATGATTCTCTCCATTTATTAAAATCTTCTATCAATTTAGAATCATTAAAAATAAAAATTTTTAAAAAATATTTTCTTATATTTATCATATTTTACAAACCTAATAATTTTTTTAAAAAATCACATTTTTATTATAACTAAATTAATTTAAAATCCCTGCTAAATATCCACTTGAAAAACTCCACTGTAAGTTATACCCACCACAAGGTCCATCAATATCAACAACTTCTCCACAAAAATATAACCCTTTAACAAGTTTACTTTGCATTGTTTTAGGATTTATCTCTTTTAGGCTCACTCCACCTCTTGTAATCATCGCTTTTTCAAAACCATCGTGACCATTTATATGTAAAGAAGTTTTTACCAAAATACGTATCAATCTATCTCGTTTAATTCCTTCTATACTTTTATAGTTACTTGTAGGCTCAATATCACATAACTTAATAAGTTCACGTGCAACTGATTTAGGTAAAATTATACTTATACTATCCAATATATTTAAATGTAAATTTTCCTTCAGATGTAAAAAAACATCTTCTTCATTTTTACCGCCAATTAAATTTACATGCAAGGGTATCTCTTTATACTTTTTAAGTAAAGGTGTTATCTCACGGGAAAAATCTAATACTACAGGTCCTCGTATACCATTTTTAGTAAAGATTAAATCCCCTACAGCTTTTAATCTCTTATACTTTGGTAAATCTACTTGTAAAATTGCATTTGCTATGGTATTTGCTCTACAATTAGCTACCCAACTCTCTTTTACATGTAGAGGCATCATAGCTGGACTAAGTTCTGTTACTTTATGTCCATATATTTTTGCAAATTCATATCCATCACCATGAGCACCAAGAGTAGGATATCCCATACCACCAGTTGCAATAACTATGTTTTTACTTTTAAACTTATCTACACCAATAATTTTACTATTTTGTACTTCAATATTTTGTACTTTATAAGAACAAATTACTTCTATATCCAAACGCTTCATCTCATCTTCTAAAGCTATTAAAACTGTTTGAGAATTATGAGAATTAGGAAACACTCTAAAACCATCTTTTGCATCAGTTTTTACACCTATAGAAGAAAAAAATTTAATAAGTGCTTTGTTGTCAAAAGCAGATATTGCATCTCTAATAAAACGACCATTCTTACCAAAATCAGCCATAAAATCTTCGATATTAAGCATATTTGTTAAGTTACACTTTCCTCCACCTGTAGCTTTTAATTTTGTTCCAATTTTTGGAAGTTTTTCTAAAATAAGAACTTTTTTACCATTTCTTGCAGCAGTAATAGCACACATTATTCCAGAAGGACCAGCTCCTAAAACTATAACATCATATATCATTATGTATAAAGAAATTTTGCATATAATGCAAGATAAACACTCATTACTTCTTTTAGTTTATCTTCTAAAAGCTCTTTTTCCTCTTTATTAAAAACAGAATTAACTAACTTTACATGTAAAATATTTGCAAACTCTATAAATAATTCTGGTTTTTGTTGATTTTTTTTAGTATAAACATAAAAAATATCAAATGCTCTAGTAATACCTACAATATAACTACTTAAACACTTAAATATACTAGTTTCTACTTTATCAAACTGTTCTTTTTTCTTTTTAAAATTTGTTTTTATAAGTGTTTCAAAAAGCTGTTCTTTTGCCTGAATTAGTGTTTTATTAAGTTCTTCCTTTAGTTTTTCATTAAGAAGATGCTCTGCATTATCTAATTCTACACCAGATTTACTTGCCAATATTTTTATAGTTTTTAATTCATATTTTGTTGGAATATATATATAATGTTCTGTAAAAAAGCTCAATACTTCTGCACATATAATATCATTGGATTTTGCTAGATATTCTATTAGATAGTTAATTTCTTTATTCATTTCTAAACTCATTTATCAATTTTAATGTAGCTATATCTTTTGGAGTTCCTCTTTGTTCTAGGTATTTACAAACTCTTTCATATCTTTCTTTATTAAAATTTTGCCCAAATTTTACTTTACATGTAATTTCATCAGGAGGAAGTTTAAATAATGCGGTTACATTTATAACCTTTTTGTACATTTTATCATTTAAAGATATATATTTACCTTCACTTTGCAGTTTTTTCATTAGGGCATTTAAAGCATCTACCTTTTCATCATACTTATCCACAAATTCAATTTTGCCATTAATAATAACCGATTTAAACATATGTGTTGCTGGACAAGCTGAGCCATCACTTGTACTAAAATAAGATGGTAATATAGAGTATGATTCAACTACTGAAAAAGAAGCATAACTATTTTGTTTAATAAAATCAATTTTTTTGCCATTTTTAGCTCCATGAAAATATATATCATCATTTAGCTCCATAAAATTTATAGGTATTGAGTAAGGCTTATTATCGGAACTAAGTGCTAAAGTTCCATATTCTGCTTCATATAATATATTTTGAATAATTTTTTTATCAGTTACTGTAAATGCTTTTTTCAATATGTATCCTTTAATAAGTATGATACAAAAAAGTTGCTATATTTTATTTGAATATTCGATAAGAAACAGAGAGGCTTTAACCCCTCTGTATATATAATATTAAGCTAATGCTTCTTTAGCATATTTAACACCTAAAGAATAAGCTAATTTATTTGCTTCATGTACTTTTGGTGGTACTTTTGAAAGCATAACGTCAAGAACTAAATCATCAGCAAGAACTTTAGTCATTTCAACTGTAATAGCAAGAGCTACAACAGATTGAGTAATAACATTTCCAACTTCTTCTTTTGCAATAGTTATAATAGGAATTTCAATAATTCTCCATTTTTTTCTATCTTCTTCACTTGGAGTAACAAGATTTGGTTCTATTACTATAATAGCACCCTCTTTTACTCCATTTTTAAAGTTATTGAAACTAACTTGTGCAGTTGCAATCATAAACTCTATTTCACCCTCATTTGCATAAGGATATAAAATTTCACTGTCGTCAAGAAGAATGTCAACCTTAGTTGGTCCTCCTCTAACTTGAGAAGTATAAGTTGAAGCTTTTACACCATAACCACCCTCTTTGATTTTAGCAGCTGCTAAAATTTCACCAGCAAGTATAACACCTTGACCACCAACACCAACAAATCTTAATTGTCTTCTCATCATGGTCTCCTTATAACTTGACTGTTGTTTTATTTTGTGCAGCTTCGATTACTTTATCGTAACTATCACAATATTCTGGATTATCATACTCTTTTAAGATACCTGTTGGAAGTTTTCCAAATTTATCTTCATCAGGAAGAGCTTCATATTTTTTCTTGGAAATTGTCATATCTTCAATCCACTTAAGAGTTTGAACTGCTTCACCCATCTTGTTTTTTCTACCAAGATTGATGTGACAATTTGAAAGCATCTCCATAAAAGAGTAACCTTTATGTTTAAAACCAGCTACAAGTACTTTTTCCATTTTTACTGGGTCTAAAACTGTCTCACGAGAAACAAAAGTAGCACCAGCTCCAAAAGCAAGTTTAGCTGCATTAAATGATGGATCAATATTTCCATACTGCGCAGTAACTGTCCACATACCTTTTGGAGTAGTTGGACTAGTTTGAGAGTTAGTCAAACCATAAATAAAATTGTTAATCAAAATATGATTCAAATCTATATTTCTTCTACAAGCATGAATTGTATGATTTCCACCAATTGCAAGTCCATCACCATCTCCTGTTACGACAATTACATGCTTTTCAGGATTTGCAAGCTTTATACCAGTAGCATAAGCAATAGTACGACCATGAGTAGTATGAACTGTATTACAGTTTATGTATGAACTAAAACGGCCACTACAACCGATACCAGATACTATACAAACATCTTTCATATCCCATCCCATTTTATCAATAGCACGAATAACTGATTTTAGTATAACACCATCTCCACATCCCCAACACCACAGTGTTGGCATCTTATCAACTCTAAGATATTTATCGTAATCAAAAGCCATTAAAACATCTCCTTAACTTTTGCTACCATCTCTAATGGTGCAATTGGTCTACCATTTGCTTTATGAAGTGTGCTAAAATCATCTCTTTTCATGACTCTTTGAATCTCTTCAAGGTATTGACCCATATTTAACTCAGTAACAAAAATTTTATCAAATTTTTCACCAATCTCTTTTAACTGCTTTTCTGGACTTGGCCATAGTGTGATAGGTCTAAATAAACCAGCTTTTATACCATCAGCTCTTAGTTTAGTAACAGCTTCTTTAGCACCTCTAGAAATACTACCATAAGCTATAATACAAACTTCAGCATCATCAAGCATAAACTCTTCATACTCAACTAAATCATCTGCTTTATTATTCACTTTCCCCATCAATCTTTCGATATTAAATTCACATGCTTTTGCATCTTCTGTTGGGAAACCTGTTGGTCCATGATGAAGTCCAGTAATATGGTATCTATAATCTTCAAAAAAAGGATTTAAAACTGCTGGCTCATCCATAGGTACATCGTAAGGTTTATAATCTTTTGGATCACCCTCATACTTTGCACGATTTACTACACTTTTTTTAACATCTTCTAAATCAGGAAGAATTGCTTTTCCATGCATATGACCTAAAGTCTCATCTAAAAGAAGGAAAACTGGAGTCATGTATTTCTCAGCAATATTAAAAGCTCTAATTGTTTCTGTATAAGCCTCTTCTAAAGAACCTGGGCAAAGTGTAATAGATGCATAATCACCATGTGTTGGATACTTTGCTTGTCCAATATCTGCTTGAGATACACGAGTTGGTAAACCAGTACTTGGACCACCACGCATAACATTTATAATAACCAATGGAATTTCTGCAATAAAACCAAGACCAATTTGCTCTGATTTAAGAGATATACCAGGACCACTTGTCGCTGTCATAGACTTTTTACCACTCATAGAAGCACCAAAAGCTGTACAAATACCAGCTATTTCATCTTCCATTTGAATAAACTTTCCACCTACTTTTGGTAAACTTACACTTAAATCATGTGCAATTTCACTCGATGGAGTAATAGGATAGCCACCAAAAAATTCACAACCACAATCTATTGCGGCTTTTGCTGCAAGCGCATTACCGCTTGAAATTACTTCTCTTGCCATTTAAGCTTCCTTATGCACTTAATTTTCTAAATTTATTGTCTTTAACCGCTTGGGCACGCTCTTTAGCTTCATCTGTTATCTTTGCAAACTTATACTCTTTTCTATCTGCTACATATATAGCAAAATCTGGACAGTGCAGTTCACAATCTTTACATCCGATGCATGCCTCTGGTGCTACTACTTCAATCATTGATCCAAGTATTGAACTTGGAGCTGCGACCATAGCTAAAACACCAGCAGGACACATACTTACACATACATCACAAGCTTTACATCTATCTGTATTTACCCAAACAGCAGTATCTTGTGGAGCTGTAACTAAACTCATATGGCTCTCCTTCTTTACAATTTTTATTTAATTTCTTCTTATTTCTTTGCTAAAACTTCTGCTACTTTTTTACCAATATCTGCTGGTGATTGTACAACTGCAACACCTGCAGCTTCAAGAGCAGCCATCTTCTCAGCAGCTGTTCCTGCACTACCACTAATGATAGCTCCAGCATGTCCCATTCTCTTTCCAGCTGGTGCAGTTTGACCAGCAATAAAAGCAACAACAGGTTTAGTAATATTTTCTTTTATATAAGCCGCTGCTTGGATTTCTAAATCTCCACCAATTTCACCTATCATAACGATAGCTTCAGTTTCAGGATCAGCTTCAAAAAGTGGTAAAAGTTGTTTATAACTGAGACCTATTATAGGGTCTCCACCAATACCAACAGCAGTTGTTATACCAAAACCTTCGCTACAAACTTGATTTGCACCCTCATAAGTCAATGTTCCAGACTTACTAATAAGCCCAACATTTCCTTTTTTGAAAACAGCACCAGGCATAATACCTATCTTACACTCTTCTGCCGTAATTATACCAGGACAGTTTGGTCCAATTGTATTCATACCTTTTTTAGTTGCATACATTTTTGCAAACATCATATCCTTAACAGGAGCACCTTCAGTAATAATAACTGCTAACTCTATTCCAGCATCTGCAGCTTCCATAACAGCATCACCAACAAAAGCAGGTGGAACAAAAATCATACTTACAGTTGCACCAGTTGAACTAACTGCATCTTTTACTGTATTGAAAACTGGTTGACCAAGATGCTCTTGACCACCTTTATTTGGAGTAACACCACCAACAATTTTAGTACCATATGCTAAACACTGCTCTGCATGGAAAGTTCCCTCTTTACCAGTAAAACCTTGAACGATTACTTTTGTATCTTTGTTTACTAATATACTCATTATAACTCTCCTTTCGCTGCTGCAACTGCTTTTTTGGCGCCATCACCTAAATCTGTTGCTGCTATAACATTTTTAATACCTGCATTTTTAAGAATTTCTGCAGCTTCAGGTGCATTTGTACCATCAAGTCTAACTACAACTGGAACATGAACATCTACAAGTTTTGTAGCTTCAAGAATTCCATTTGCAATTCTGTCACATCTTACAATTCCACCAAAAATATTAACGAAAATTGCTTTTACATTTGGATTTTTAAGGATAATCTCAAAACCTTTTGCAACAGTTTGTGCATTTGCTTGACCACCAACATCAAGGAAGTTTGCAGGAGTTCCACCCATATAGTTAATAGTATCCATAGTACCCATAGCAAGTCCAGCTCCATTTACCATACAACCTATTTCACCATCAAGTGCAATATAACTTAAACCATACTCACTAGCTTCTCTCTCATCAGCATCTTCTTCTGTAAGATCTCTCATCTCTTCAATATCTTTATGACGTCCAAGTGCACTATCATCAAATCCCATCTTTCCATCTAGTGCGATAAAATCACCACTACCTGTTTTAACAAGAGGATTTATCTCTATCATTTCTGCATCATTTTCCATATAAACTCTATAAAGTGCTGCTGCAAATTTTATAAATTTACCAACTTGCTCTTTTGGAAGTCCAAGACCAAAAGCTAATTCACGACCATGAAAACCTTGAAAACCAATAGTTGGGTCAACTGCCACTTTTATAATCTTTTCAGGAGTCGCTGCTGCTACATCTTCAATAGCCATACCACCTTCAGTTGAAGCCATAATAACTGGCATCTCTTTTGCTCTATCTAAAACAACACCTAAATAAAGCTCATCAGCTATATCAGCACCCTCTTCTATGTAAACTTTTTGAACAAGCTTACCTTCAGGACCTGTTTGGTGAGTTACTAAAGTCATACCTATAATCTCTTTAGCAAACTCTTCTACTTTTTCTAAACTTGTAGCAACTTTTACACCACCACCAAGTCCTCTACCACCTGCGTGTATTTGAGCTTTTACAACCCAAACCTTTCCACCTAGTTTCTTTGCATTTTCTACTGCTTCTTCAACTGTAGTTGCTATATAGCCTTTTGGTACTGGCACACCATACTTAGCAAATATCTGTTTTGCTTGATATTCATGAACGTTCATAGAGCCTCCTGCGTAATTTTGTCGAAATTCTATAGTCTTTTTTCTATCATCATGATAAAATACTCAACTATATATATTATTTTCTTATAATTTAAGTTTCAAGTAATATTATGTGACATAAATGTTACATAATATTACTTTACCTCGTATTGTGCTCTTCCTATTTTATATAAATCTTGATCATAAGTATCATTTATCACTGTAAGTGGAAAATCAACTACTTCAAGTTTTCTAATCGCTTCAGGACCAAGTTCTGGATAAGCAATAACTTCTGCACTTTTAATTTGACGTGCTAAAAGTG
>CAZBPU010000052.1:0-12362 GCA_964493845.1 uncultured Sulfurospirillum sp. | reverse complement strand
GTCATTGTAAGGATACCCTCAAGCTCATTGTTATCAATGACAAGAAGTCTTTTTACACTACTTTTAACCATAATTTGTGCAGCATACTTTACATCTAACTGCTCACTCACTTGAAATGCAGGTTTTGAGTAAATATCATATACTCTAAGTAAGTCAATATCTCCGTCATTTGCTACTATAGATGTCAATATGTTTTTATATGTGAGCATCCCATAGGCATCATGTGGCTTTAGTTTATCAACTACTAAAGATTTTACTTTTTTCTCACGCATTATATTTAGTGCTTCTCTTATTGGCATCATAGGTGATACTTTTATGATTTTATCCACTTCTATCATGATATCTTTTACTAACATTATAACTCCTCTAAAATTTCTTTTTCAAATAACTCAACTTCTTTACTCTCCATACCTGATAGGTGAGTCAGGGGAAATGTAAAAACCATACCATTTGAGTTATCATCATTGTGTAGATTTAACTCTTTTCTAAACGTTTTAAATACTTTCATGCTTAGCTTTTGAGGAAGTATAAAAAGAAGGGCTGAGATATTTTCTTCTAGAGTTAATCCAAAAAAAACTTTTTTCTCTTCAAGTCCTATAGTCTTTCCATTGAAAATAGTAACACCACCTGCACCTGCTTTTTTTGCTATATCGATAGCTTCTTCTTCTTTAGAATCAGGAACCATGGCAACTAAGGCTATAAATCTCATTCATTCTCCTTTTTAACTTTATTGTTTTTTATCTGTGCATGTATACCGTATCCCATAACTGTTATCATAGGAAATAGTGAGGCAAATGCGATAAGCCCAAACCCATCAATAAGTGGATTTCTTCCATCTATATTTTCTGCCAATCCAAGCCCTAAAGCAGCTACAAGTGGAACAGTAACAGTAGAAGTTGTAACACCACCACTATCGTATGCAATAGGAACTATATATTTTGGTGCAAAGTAAGTCATGATTATAACTATAATATATCCAGCTATTATATAGTAGTGCAAAGGTGTACCGTTTATGAGTCTAAAAGCTCCAAGAGAGATACCAAGTGCAACACCAAGTGCAACTGATAATCTTAGTATTTTTTGGTTTATGTTACCTCTACTTATCTCACTTGCTTTCATAGCTATAGCTATAAGAGCTGGCTCAGCCATAGTAGTTGAAAATCCTATCATAAACGCAAATAGATATATAAGATAGTTATTTCCCATAGTTGTAAGTGAATAGGCTATAGTCTCTCCTACAGGAAAAAGCCCAAGTTCAAGACCTACTATAAAAGCATCAAGTCCAACTATAAGTAGAACAACACCTACAATAACTTTTCTTATATGTGGTATTGGTTTTTTTATGATTAAGTATTGAAAAAATGCAATTACAAGTAGTATTGGTGCTACATCTTTTATAACTCCAAAAAATTCCATAAAAAGATTATATATACCAAATCTATGTACTATTCCTGTTGTAGTGATAACCTCTTGTACTACTTGTGAAGTTGAGCCAAAGTTATAGACTATTATGCCAAAAACTTGAACAAATATCATTGGAGTTAGAGAAGCAAAAGCTATAAGTCCAAAACCATCAATAGCTGGATTTCTTCCTTTGATAGATGAGCTTAGTCCTATGCCTAGTGCTGCAACAAGAGGAACAGTAACAGTTGAAGTTGTAACTCCACCACTATCATATGCAAGTCCTATTATCTCTATTGGGGCAAAAAAAGTTACACTTACAACTATTATATAACCAGTTATTATATAGTATTGAATAGGGTGTCCTAAAAGTATACGTAAAACTCCAAGAGCAATAGCAAATCCAACTGAAAATGCAACTGTTAAACGAAGATAAAAAGCATCAATTCTTCCATCACTTATGATGGAGGCTTTATTTGCTATAGCTATGAGGGCAGGTTCTGCTATGGTTGTTGAAAAACCAATTAAAAAAGCAAAACTTAACAACCAAAATACTGAGCCTTTTTTTGCAAAATCATTTGCTAGATTTTCTCCCACAGGAAAGATACCTATTTCAAGACCACGTATAAAAAGTGCTAATCCAATAGCAACAATACCTAACCCTATACATATAGAGATAAGGTTTTCAGGTACAGTTTTAATGATAACAATTTGAAAAAAAGCTACAACTACTATGATTGGTAGCAAATCTTTTGAAGAGTTTTTTAAGTCTGAAGCAAAAATCTTCAAGCTCTCTTTTATCATTATTTTCCTTGAATAGTAATTTTAAAACCTTTTGTATCTGTAAGTAGTTCAATTTTGCCTGAATGTGCCTTAATTATCTGTAAAGAGAGGGCAAGTCCTAGTCCATGTCCTTTTGTTTTTGTTGTTTTAAATGGCTCAAACAGTATGTTTTTATCTTCTATCTCTTCCCCGCTATCGTAGATATAAAATGCACTATCTTTGTAAGTAACGTAGACTTTTCCCTCTTCATTTTCATCTTCTTCAATAGAATCAATAGCATTAAAAATAAAGTTTTGTAAAACAAGTACGATAAGTTCAAGGTCTGCATTTATCTCTTCCTTTGGAAACTCAAAATCAAACTCTATCTCTTTGGAAAAAGTGTATTGTTCTACCGCTTGTTCACACTCTTCTTGGAGTTTATCTACTTTAAAATACTGAAAATTTGGTTGTAAATCTTTTGTAAAAAGAAGGGTTGCTTTTATGATTCTCTCTACTCTCCAAATTGCTTTTCTAATCTCTAAAACAAGAGGTTTATTTTTAAGAGTTGCTCTTTTAAAAAGAGTTGATGCTATTAGTGCAACAGAGCCTATAGGATTTCTTATTTCATGTGAAAGATGTGCTGCAACCTGTCCCATAGAAGCTAGTCTTTCTTTTCTCTTTTCTTCCGTAATATCAGTTGCACTTATCACAGTTTTTTCTACATGTAGAGTTACTTTCACAAGATAAAATCTTCCATTGCACTCGATTTCAGAAGTTGTTTTTTTTGTATCTATCTGCTGTAAAATATTGCTTATTTTTTTTGCTTCACTATTTTGTAAAAATATCTCTCCATCTTCATCCAAAACCCAAAGTGCATTTGGTTGTACTTCTATGATTTGTGCTATAAAATCTTGTAGTGAGGTATATGACTTATTTAACTGTTTATACTCTTCTTCTATAACATAAGTCTGGCTTATAAGGTCTTCTAAGCCTTTTTTAAATATCTCTTTTTCTTTATGGCTAAGGCTATTTAGTAGGCTTTCATCTATCAATACAACTCCTCAAAATCTTTTAATTCAAATAGCATTACACTATCATCAACGTTGTTTTTTAACTCTTTACTAAAGCCACTTTTTGAAAAAAGTAGATATTGACTAGCTCCTAGTTTAGCTTTTTCACATTTTTTTTGTAGTGCTTTTAGTATGTTTTTACAAATTTTATGGTTTTTCCATTTTGATTCACCAGCAATTATTGTGCCATCTCTTGTTTCAACAAGTAGGTCAATTTCAATCTTTTTATCCCAGTAGCTACCATAATTTAGTACATTTTCTTTTTTATATTTATGAATTATAAGTTCGTTGCTCAACTCTTCAAAGCAAAGACTTGTATATTGCTCGATGTTTTTTATAATAGTATCTACATGTAAAGAGTTTTTTGAAGCGATGTGTGAGAACCAAAAACGTGTAAAATTATCACAAAAGTGGATTTTATCTTGTATCTCATATCTCCTTAGAGATTTTTTTATTAGTTGTCCTTTGAACTCTCTTAGGGGTTTTTCTCTACTTTTTTCTTTTTTAATAATATTTTTTTCAAAAAGAGATTTGTATAGAGCTCGTCCACGTACTTGTGAAATATTTTCTTTTTTATAAATGGTATAACTTTTTCTATCGCCTATAGCTAAACGTATCAAGATGGACTCTAAATCTTTTTGAAAATTTCTGTTTTCATCATAGATAAAGTAGGGTCTTAACTCATCTATTTTATCTAAGATATTTATCTGTATGCAAGTAGCTAAATCTTCATCTAATTTTATATATTTTAAAAAAGGGTGTCCATCAAAAACAGAATAAAACTCTATAGTCTCTTGAACGTCTAAGTGTTTAAATAGTTGATGAAACTCTTTAAGGCTCATCTAAAATTTTTTCCAAAAGGAGAAAGAAAACAGTATAAAAACAGTATAACACTCGAGTCTACCAATAATCATAGCAATACTAAGTACGATTTTATCATACCAAGTAAAAAAACCATAGTTTTCAGCAGGACCAGTTAGTCCAAAACCAGGACCAATATTTCCTACCATTGAGATAGCAGTTGAGATTGAACTCATCTCATCAAGGCCTCTCGCATATAGATAAGCCATAGTTAAAAATATCGTCATTGTAAACAGAGATAAAAAGCCAAATACTGAACGAATTGTTGAGTTTTTAATCTCTTTGTTATCTATAAATATAGAAGATATTGTGTCTGGTTGAATTGATCTTTTTATTTCAAAAAATATATTTTTAAAAAATATAATATGCCTTATACTTTTTATACCACCAGCTGTTGAGCCTGTATTTCCTCCAAGTATCATGGCAAAAAAGATTATCATAACTGCTACATTTCCCCAAGTTTCATAATTTAATGTTGCAAAACCTGTTGTTGTTGATATAGATACTATGGTAAAAGAGGCATGAGTAAGTGCAGTATAAAAGCTATCATTACTGTTACTAACATGAGCAAATGCAAGACCTAAACTAAGTGCTATTAGCATAGCTGTTAACCACTTAAATTCTTCATGAAAGTATGCTCGTTTATCTCCCATAAAAAACTTGATATGTGCGATAAAGTTCAAGCTTGATATATACATAAAAAATGTTGTTGTCCAAAGGATAGCATCACTATTGTTATAGTATCCAAGTGAACTATTTTTAGTAGAAAATCCTCCCGTTGATATAGTAGAAAATGCGTGTGCTAAGGCATCAAACCAATTCATACCAAATATCATAAGCAGTAAAAAGTTTGAAAATGTAAAAAGAGCATAAACCATCCAGAGTTTTACAGCTGTATCTTTAATTTTAGGTGATATCTTATCAATTGATATACCTGTTGATTCTGCTTTAAAGAGTGAGAGTGAGCCATTTGGATTTAGAAGAGGAAGAAGTCCAACTCCTAATACAATAATACCCATCCCCCCAATCCAATGAGTAAGACTTCTGTGAAAAAGTATACTGTGTGGGAGTGCTTCGATATCGCTAAAGACTGTTGCTCCGGTTGTTGTAAATCCACTTATAGATTCAAAAAAAGAGTCCCATATGTTGAGATTGACTTGAAGAACAAAAGGAATTGCTCCAGCAACCCCTAAAAGAATCCAAATTAAGTTTACAGATATAATGCTCTCTTTTACACTTAGTGTAAAGTCATGGTCCTTAAGCAGATAAAAAATAGCTCCATTTAAACAAAGTAAAAAAAACATTGTTAAAAAGTAGGTTGTTACATTTTCTCCATAGAAAAAACCTATAATAGGAGGAATAAGTAGTGCAAAAAAGACGACAATACCTACAGTAGAGGTAAATTTTAGTATATTTTTATTATTCATCTATTTTTTGTTTAAACCAATTTGTTATTGCTTTTGTATCTTTAGCGAGTGAAAAACAAGTAATGATATCACCTTCTTCAAAAGCTTCTATACTGTGGTAAGAGATAAATTGTTTTCCTCTTTGAACAAAAAAGATACCCTTATCATATATTTTATTAGGAATTTCTAGTTTTTTACCAACCATATCATGAGGTGTTTTTCTTAGATATACCATACCTTCTCCACCACAAAATGCTCTTTGCGCAACAATATTTGATGAAGATATTTTCTCAAGAACTCTATAATAAGCATTCATCTTTTCACCACGAATTACTTCAATACCTAGTTTCCTCATAAGTGAGGCATATTGTCTATTGTTATGTATACCTATTACTTTTTCAATGCCTTTTTGGTTTGCTTCTATACATTTTGTGATGTTAAACTCATCATTTGTAGTTGCTGCGATGAAAATATTGGCATTTTGGGCATGATGTTCTAAAAGAAAGTCTAAGTTATAGTTACTTTTTATAACTTCAGCACTATTTTTAAGAATTGTATTTGCATTTTTGCAACCTTCTAAAGTTTTATCAATAAGTTTTATATTTAAACCTTTTTTGATTAAAACTTTTGCAATTTCAAGACCAAGTTGATTTGCGCCGTATATGATGCAGTTTTTTATCTCTTGTTTGATTGATTTGTTGCATATTGTTACTCTTAAATCACTCATTTGAGAAGGAAATGTGAAAAAATAGACCAAATCTTTTGGCATAATCATTGCCATCTCATCAGGTATAAAAAACTTATCTCCTCTTTCGATACCTGCTAGTATGATTTTATTGTCTAACTCTTTCCTAAAAGAAGATACTAAGATAGGCTCTAACTCATCATGTGTTCTCATGGATAGCAAAAAAGCTTTTGTATAATCAAATGTTTTTATATTATTTGCATGTGGAAAGTCAACAAGATATTTAAAAGTGTTTGCTACATCTATTGCAGGTGTTATAATTTCAGTTATGTTTAGCTTCTTTTTTATCTTTTCACTCATAAAAAAGTCATTTTTTAGGCGAACAATTTTCTCTTTTACGTTTACAATGTTGTCAATGATTAAAGAAGATAACAGATTGACTTCATCAGAATCAGTAACAGCAATAAAAAGGTCAATATCCTCTTTTATATTTCTATATGTGTGAGGATTTTCAACATCTCCACATATGCTTAAAACATCAAGTGTATCATCTATGTTTTGAATAGTTTTTTCATTGCTATCAATAAGTGTAACTTCATTGTCTTCCATAAGCTCTTTAGCTAAAAAATAGCCGACTTTTCCTGCTCCTGCTATGACAATATTCAATTTTTATAACTTTTCATAATTTTATAGTAATTATTGGTTAAAAACTCAATGTAGCTTTTTTTCCTTTTTTTATCTATGATGTCTATAAAAGAGTGGTTTCCATATTTGTCATTTTTATCATATGACACGTATGTTATATTTTTAGCATCACTAGAACTTTTTTTTATTGCATTAAAAAAAGCCTCTCTTTTTTCATCGTGGTAGTATAACTCAATCTCTATTTTAAATACTCTTTCTTGATGGTCAAGAAAAACTTTTACTACTTTTATAGAATCTTCCATAGTATCATTATCAAAAATATTTTTTTCACTTGTTATACAGATTGAGTTGTGACATCTAAAATTTTGTTCAAAAAGATAGTTGGGATCTTTATTTAAAAGGTGTTCAAATACTCCTGAAAGTAGAAAAACTGGATACATTGTCAATAATATAAGAAATTTTTTCATATATACTCCTGATTTTATAAACTTATTCTACTCCAAAATATAATAAATTTAGATAAAATAGAAAATTTAAAGGAGTCAACATGTCTAAAATAGTTATTTTTTCAGGAGCAGGAGTTAGTGCTGAGTCTGGGATATCTACTTTCAGGGATAGTGATGGACTTTGGGAAAAGTACGACATAAAAGATATATGTACAGCAGGATGCTTAAATACAAACCGTGAAGAGACTCTATGTTTTTATGATGCAAGACGAAAAGATATAGAAGAAAAAAAACCAAATTTAGCTCATGCAACAGTGGCTAAATTAAAAAGTAAATTTCCTGATAAAATCTCAATTATAACTCAAAATGTAGATGATATGTTTGAAAAAGCAGGTTGTAAAAATGTACTTCATCTACATGGTTTTTTAAAAGAGATAAGATGTATGAATTGTGGTTATACAAAAAATATAGAGTATCAAAAACAAAAAAGAGATGAAATATGCCCTGCATGTAAAGGAGATTTTCGTCCCAATATAGTGTTTTTTGGGGAACCTGCTCCAATGTATGAAAAGCTTTATGAAGAGTTACGTGAGTGCAAAGTCTTAGTTGTTATTGGTACAAGTGGTGCAGTTATAAATGTAGATATGTTATCTCAATGGGCAGAGTATAAGATACTCAATAATCTTGAGCAGAACAATTTAATAAATGCAGATTCTTTTGATGAAGTGTATTATGAAAAAGCTACAACAGCAATATTAAAGATAGAAAGTTCTTTACAAAAATTTTTAGATTGATAGTGCTCAATTTTTCTTTTACATGTAAAGATATAATTCAAAATGCAAAAGATTAGAGAAAATATCATATCCAATAAAAATATACTCTATTTTGATTATACAGCTTCAGGACAAGCTTATAAATCGATAGAAAAAAAGATAAACAATATACTAAAAACATACGCCAATACACATTCAGAAGTCTCTTCAAATTCTATTATAACAAGTAACTATTGTACTCAAGCAAGAGAAGATTTAAAAAAGGCACTTGAAATAGATGATAGTTTTTATCTGTTACCTGTAGGGACTGGTGCTACAGGTGCAATCAAAAAATTTCAGGAGCTTATGGGTATATATATACCACCAAGAACAAAAACAAGATACAAAGTTAATCCCCAAAAAGTACCTTTGGTTTTTGTGGGACCTTATGAGCACCACTCCAATGAAATTAGTTTTAGAGAAGGTTTATGCGAAGTTATAAGAGTTCCACTTGATAAAAAGGAAAATATTGATTTATTTTATCTAGAAACACAACTTAAAAAATTTAGAGATAGAGAAATTATAGCTTCATTTTCTGTTGCATCAAATGTAACAGGAGTTTTAAGTGATTATAAATCTATATATAAACTTATAAAAGAGTATGGAGGTATTGTATGTTTAGACTCTGCTACTGCCTCGCCTTATATGAATATAGATTGTAACTATTACGATGCTTTATATCTGTCACCTCATAAACTTTTAGGTGGTGTAGGAAGTTGTGGACTTTTGGTTATAAAAAAAGAGCTTTGTCAAGATGAAAAACCAACTTTTGCAGGGGGTGGAACTGTTTCGTATGTTTCAAGAACTTCACATGTTTTTTTAGATGATTTTGAGATGAAAGAAGATGCTGGAACTCCAGGGATACTACAGTTTATAAGGGCTTCACTTGCATATAATCTTAGAAATGATATTGGCTTGGAAAATATAAAACAAAAAGAAGATGAATTAAAATTATATTTTGGCACTCATCTTAAAAAAATAGAAGGCGTTAAGTTGTATTGTAATTTTGAACAAGATAAACTTCCGATTTTTTCACTTAATTTTAAAGATATAAATCCTTATGATATATCTCAGTATCTTTCAGATAAATTTCGTATTCAAACACGTGCAGGATGTAGTTGTGCAGGTCCGTATGGGCATGATTTGTTAAACCTAGAAGATGGACAAGAGTTTCATGCAAAGCCAGGATGGGTACGAATAAGTATACATTTTACACATACAAAAGAAGAGTTAGATACTCTTCTTAGTGCTATTAAAGAGACTATAAAAGTGTTATTTCATAGTCCCACTTAAAATTTTGGTGATTTTTTCAAGTGTAATATCTTCTTTCTCTCCAAGTGCAGTCATTTTGTTCTTTTTTAATCTTGAGATTATATTTTCTATAACTTTATCATCTATATCATAGTCATTTAAATTTGTAGATATTCCTACACTTTGATAAATCTTTTCAATCTCTTTTATAACATCTTCATTATTATCAACTATACCAAATACATTTCTCCCCATAAGAGCAATTTTTTCAGCTTTATTTTCCATCATTACACGAAGAAGTTGAGGCTGAATAACAGCTAGTGTTCTTGCATGGTCTATACCATAAAATGCTGTAAGTTCATGTCCTATCATATGTGTTGCCCAATCTTGAGGAACACCACTACCAATAAAACCATTTAATGCTTGATTTGCAAGTAACATAAGGTTTTCTTGCCAAATAGTTTCACTTCTTCTATCCCAACTATCTGCAAGTGCTACTAAGCCTTTTAAGATAGTTTCTGCATATCCATCATGTAGTAAAGATGTGTTTGGATATGTTAGGTATTGTTCACAGGTATGAACAAATGCATCAACTAAACCATTTGCAAGTTGTCTGTCATCTAAAGTTATCATTGTTATTGGGTCTAGTATTGCAAATTTTGGATAAACATGAGGCGACATAAAACTTCTTTTTTCTTTAGTCTCTTTTTTTGACATAACAGAGTTTCCATTTGATTCAGTACCAGTAGCAGGAAGTGTCAAAATAGCACCTAAAGGAAGAGCTTTTTCGATTTTTGCTACTTCACAGACTAAATCCCAACCATCTCCATCATAAAAAGCAGCACTTGCTAGATACTTACATCCATCTATGACGCTTCCTCCACCAACAGCTAAAATAAAATCTATATTTTTTTCTTTTATTATTTTTATAGCTTTATTCATAGTCTCTATTGAGGGGTTTGGCTCAACCTCACCAAATTCAAACCAAGTATAATCTTCTAAAGCACCATCAACTTGATCATAAACTCCATTGTTTTTGATTGAGCCACCACCATAAACTACTAAAATTCTTTTGTTTTTATCTATATATTTTGTTATTGAGTATATCTTTCCCTCACCAAATTCTATGGTTGTTGGATTATGATATGTAAAATTCATTATACACCTTTTAAATTTTTGCTATAATCATACTCAAAAAACTATTTACATGTAAAGAAAAAGGGAATTTATGGCAACAGCAACAGCACGACATATTTTAGTTGAGACAGAAAAGCTTTGTAATAAACTAAAAAAAGAGATAAAGTCAAAAGATATTACATTTGAAAAAGCAGCAAAAAAGTTTTCCAAGTGTCCATCTGGTAAAAAAGGTGGAGATTTAGGTAGATTTTCAAAAGGTATGATGGTTCCTGAGTTTGATAAAGTTATATTTAAAGATGAGTTACATGAAGTACATGGTCCTGTTAAAACAGAGTTTGGTTTTCACCTAATAGAGATAACGTCAAGAGAAAAGTAGTTATGTTATGTAGATTGAGTCTATTTTTTATAGTAGTGATTTTTTCAGCTGGTTGTTCTTCTCAGAAACTAGATATAAATTACGATTGGCAAAGAACTAATAAAATTATATATAATAAGATTATAGTTTTTGACAATTTGAAAATAAGAGAGATAAAGTACTATTTTAAAAGCAAGAGAAACTGGAAAGATGGCACAATAAGTTATACAGATAAAGAGGATAGGTATTTATATTTAGATGCATCAGAAGAGCTTAATATAAAAACTAATTCTTTAGAAGATATTGCAAGAAAATCTAAGATGGCTATACTTTTTAAAGCAGATGAAGGATGTAAAGATAGTGATTATCCTTGTTCTTTTCGTTGCCTTAGATTAAAAGGAGAAGTATATAAAAATAGTGTAAAAGATGAGTATCTTTCAAGAGAATTAATTTTAAGTAGTCCAATCCAAATCGATAGTGAAGCCCAAATGCGTCAAAAGGTATTTAATTTTATAAAACAAAAGGGATAATCATTTTGGTATTTTGCATATAGTTTTTATATTCACTTGATTCAATATGCCATAAGTATTCCTCTTTTTTAGCTTTTAAAAACATAGTAGTTATCAAAATAAGAGATATAAGTATGTTGGTGTAGTTGATAGAGTTTACAAGCGGTGCGAACATAGTTATAAAAACGGCAAAGTACATAGGGTGGCGGACATACTTATAAGCTCCTTTTGTAATAAGTATTGCATCTTTTTTTATATCGGGGATAATGTTAAAGTTTGAAACTTTATTAAACAACAGAGTGTAAAAAAAGAATCCAATACCAGATAAAAATACTGATAATGGTAGAGCTTTTGTAAACATTTGTGAGTTTAAAAAAATCAACAAAGCTATACATGTAAATTGTGATGATACTAGTAAGTATGAGTAGTTTTTATTTGTTAGCATGGTGGTATTTTACCTTAACTCAGATATAATTATCTTAAAGGAATATAGAAAATGTCAAAAACACAATTAACTACATCAAAATTAGCACAAAAGTTAGAGATTAAAACAAATGAATTAAATAAAAAGTTTGTAAATATGGGGTATCTTGAGAAAAAGAGTAAAGATTATCACTTAACACAAGAGGGTAAAAAAGCAGGCGGTGAGACTAAATCAACTGGAAAGCGTGCTTACATTTTATGGAATGAGAGTATAGAAAAAGAGATAAAGGCATTTGATGAAAAAAGTATTTAATCTAAAAGAAGGCAATAAAAATAAAGCAAGACAACTTGATGCGATTAAGCATGAGATTAGAAAGTACATAAAAAGAGAAAAGAGAAAGCCTCTTCCAGAAGGTGTTGATTTTTGGGATTTAAAATGCAAATTTGGACAAAATGATGAAGAGCCAAAGTCTATAGAGTTTATAGATATTACTAAACATATAGATGAAGCAAGTGAGCAAGACTGTGAGAGTATTTATATGGAAATTATATCTACTAAGGGATATAAAGAAAAAGAAGTTACAAAAGATAATTAATAT
>CAZBPU010000051.1:0-12404 GCA_964493845.1 uncultured Sulfurospirillum sp. | reverse complement strand
CTATAGGTGCAGTTTACTTTAAAGAGTTGGCTCCTACTATAGCTTATCTTATTAAGATATTTATCTTTTTAAGTTATCCATTGATTCAAATAACACTATTTGTAACTAAGAAGATTTCAAAAGATGGCTCACATAATGCAATCACTAGAGAAGAGTTACTAGAAACTGCACTTTTGGTTGAAGATGGTGGTCATATAGATGAAAAAGAGAGTGATGTAATAGAAAATGTTTTAAAACTAAACAAAAGTAAAGTAAGTGATATACTTACTCCAAGAAGTGTAGTATTTGCTTTAGAAAGAAACATGACTATAAAAGAAGTTTTAAAAACCGAAGGAATTAAAAGATTTTCAAGAATTCCAGTTTATGAAGGTAGTATAGATAATATAGTTGGTGATGTTCTTAGTAAAGAAGTATTTCAAAAAGCTATTGAGAGTAAAGATGGTGATATCAAAGATTTGATTGGTCCTCTTTTTTCTATACATGAAAATATACCTGTATCTTATGCTCTTGATATGTTTATCAAAAGAAAAGAGCATATGTTTTTAGTAACAGATAACTATGGGCAGACTGAAGGTATAGTAACTCTTGAAGATTGTATTGAAACACTTTTAGGTCTTGAAATTATGGATGAATCTGATATAACAGAAGATATGAGAAAGCTTGCTAAAGACAATATGAAAAAGAAGCAAAAAGAACAACAATCATAACAAAACAATAAAAATAGAGGTAATACATAATATTATGCTATAATTACTTCTTATTTTATTTTGGAGATTTTAATGCGATTTTCATACAAAAAGCTAGTAGATAGATTTTTTATACCACGCCCAACACTCATAGAGTGGCAAAAAAGAGCTAAAAAAGATAAACAAAATTGGAGAGTAAATCATCTCAATTATCTCAGAGAACAGTTAGATATAGAAGAATTAACACTAAAAGAGTTAAAAGAGAAACCTATTTTAGTAGAGGATATTTTTCTTATTTCTGTATTTCTGTTTTTTTATGCAAAATATGATTTTATGGATAGAAATAATTTTAAAAAAGAGTTAAGAGAATTTGCTTATGCAAATAGAAAAAATGTAGAGTATAGACATGATTTTGCCTTAAAAATTTGGTCAATAGAGTTAAATGATGATAGTGGAAGAAGAGTTGCAAACTATCAGTCACTTATAGACCTTTTAGATACTTTAACAGCAGCTCAATTTGCACTTTTTATTAGAAAAATAAAACAGTTCTTGTTAAAAATAGAAGATAAATTAGAGCCAACTCATACTGATTTATTAGATGGTATAACTTGGCAAGAACTCCATATGTATGATAAAGCTTTTAGCGACAATGAAATAAAAATTCATTTTGAAGAGTTAGGCCTCATCAATCATCAAAAGAGCCTGTTCTCTTAGCGCTGATACTGCTTTACCCCAAGTAGAAGCATATTTTACTTGGGTTTCACTAATATTGAATTTTTTAGATATTATATTGATTAGCTTGTGTTCTGGTTGATTAAATCTATCATCTACATGTACAAGCATCATAAGTTCTAAGAGTAAGATGTTTTGACTTTTATGTGATTTGAATTTGGATAAACAGTCATCAATATTGTAGTTAATATTATCAAATATAATATTATCTATCCCCATCTCTACACAGTAATCTTCTATTTTTCTTTTTTCTCTATTTCCTATTTTCCCATCTGATTTAGCTATATGATGAGCTATATGTAAAAAAGCAAATTTTTCTGGAGTTTCTAGTTTCATAAGTAGCATTTATAATATCCTGTTTTTAGAATTATATGAGTTTTATATTAACACATGGTTAATATAATAAATTTTATATATATATGATAGAATACTGATGAACTTTTTACATAATCTTCTGAAATTATAAGGGATTGTATAAGAAGTCTAATAATAAAATCAAAAGGTTTATGGTGGATAAAAAATCAAAAAAAACAGAGCTTATTTTAGAAACATCTCTACTATTGTTTTCAAAAAAAGGTTTCTACTCTACTACTATACCAGATATTGCTAAAGAGATGGATATGAGTGTTGGAAACTTTTATAATTATTTTTCATCAAAAGAATCTTTAGCACAAGAACTTATACGATATTCATCTGATAAAGTAGGTGCTATGATACGTGAAGTAAATGATTTGGATTGTAGTTCAAAAGAGAAGATAGAAAAAATTGTTTATTTATATTTTGAACTTGCAGTAGAAAAACCACAATACTTAGACTATTTTTTACGTGTTTATTTGGCAAATAAAGAGATTTTTAAAGATGGTTGTAAAGGTATGATATGTGTTGCATCTTTTGTAACTGAGATGATGATATTTTTTGAAGAGGGAGTGAGAAAAGGAGAACTTAGAGATCAAAACTTTTTTTCTGCTTTTGGTCTTTTTATGGGGTATCTTGGTGGTTTTGTATTTTTAAATGGAGAAAATATTCTCGAAAATGATTTATCTTTTTTTGTGAATGATGTTGCAGATAATATATACCATGCTTTAAGAGTCCATGAAAGCTAATAAGCGCTCAACTATAGTATGGGTACAAGGTCTTACATGCAATGGTAATTCTCACTCTTTTTTTAACTATCCTAGTATGGATATATTTTCAAAATCATTTGAAGTACTCCATCATCCACAAATCCAAACACCTTATACAATAGATGAGATTATCAAAAAAAATATAAAAATTGATTTCCTTGTTATTGAGGGAGCTTTTAGTAAAAATGAAGATATTATCAGTAGATTTGGGCACTCTTTTAAAGAGTTGATTAATATACTCTCAAAAAAAGCAAAACATATTATCTGTGCAGGTAGTTGTGCTAGCTATGGGGGTATTTTTAGACTCCAAAATGAAAAAGAGATTTATGGAGCTCTTTTTAGTGGTAAAAATGAAAGTGGATTTTGGAAAAATAACTCAAAAGTCATCAATATATCAGGTTGTCCTATGCATCCAAGATGGTTTGTTGAAACTATTTTAAAACTACATTTTGGAGACAAACTCTATTTAGATGAGTATAGAAGACCTAAAGAAGTCTATTCATATCTTGTTCATCATGGATGTTTAAGAAATGAGTATTTTGAATGGAAGGTTGATTGTAAAGATTATGGACTTAAAGAGGGTTGCCTTTTTTATGAGCATGGTTGTCAAGGACCTATGACTCATGCAAATTGCAATAAGATTTTATGGAATTCAGTTAGTAGTAAAACAAGGGTTGGTTCTGCCTGTTTAGGTTGTACAGAGTTTGATTTTCCTAAAAAAGCACTATATGAAACTCAAAAACATATGTCTCTTCCAAGTGCACCCTATGGAGTAAGTAAAAGAGCCTATTATTCATTGGCTGGTATTGCAAAAGGTTTTAAAATAGAAAGATTGGAAAAAAGGTTATTTGATGAAGATCACTAAAGAGATAATTCAGCGTATTGAAGGAGAAGCTACATTAGAGTTAGAGTGGCAAAAAGATCAAATAGATTATGCAAAAATAAAATTTTTAAATTTTCGTGGAATTGAAAAAATTTTAGAAGGAAGACCTTTTTTAGATGCACTTGCCATTACGCCAAGAGTTTGTGGAATATGTAATACATCACATATAATTGCAGCTATAAATGCTATTGAAAATGCTTATATTTCAATGGATATGGAGATAAAGATATCAAAAAAAGCAAAGCAGATACGAGAGTTTGCTCTTAATGCAGAAAAAATACAAAATCATATTAAATGGTTATATTTTTCAATATTACCAAAAATATTTGAGATTAATGGTAATGATAAAACTGATATTAAATCTTTTGAAGGAAAAGAGTGGATAAAAGCTCAAAAAGCATGTGTTGAGATTCTGAAATCGATGGCTATATTTACAGGGCAGTGGCCTCACGGCTCTTTTTGTATGATTGGTGGTGTCACTTGTGATCCTACACAAGGAGATATATATGAAGCTATGAGATATTTAGAAGGTGTTATAAGCTTTGCTGAAGATGAAATATTTGGTATTTCATTAGACGAATTTATCTCTTTTGATTCATCAATACAGATAATGACAACAAAAGGTAGTTTAGAAAATGTTGTGGGTGTTATAGTAAATAAAAAACTATCTAATATAGGAAAAAGTTATGATAAATTTATAGCATTAGGCAATAGTAGTAGTAGAAAAAGACCTAAGAAGTGTGTTATAACAAGAGTAATGAATGCAGATGTTAATTATGTTAGTGAAAGTTTAAAAAATAGTTTTTTCGAAGAAGATGGATATACATATTCAAAAAGTGCTATGTATAAAAATGGTTATTTTGAAGCTGGACCAATTTCAAGAATGATGATATTGAAAAATCCTCTTATTCGAGATTTTCATAGAAGAAATAAAGATTCTATACTTACTAGAGTTGTTGCTAGAGTTAGTGAAATAGCACATCTTCTTAAAAGATCAAAAAAATTATTAGAACATATAAATTTAAGTGAACCTTCATGTATTACTCCTAATGTGCCATACAGTTCAATCAATGCAAAAGGAGTAGGTTTTTGTGAAGCTGCTAGAGGATCTTTAATTCATAAGGTTGAAATAAAAAGAGGGTTGATTACTAGCTATGATATTATTACTCCAACAGTATGGAATTTAGGTAATGGAACTAAAGAAGAACCAGCTGTTGCTCAAAAAGCGATAATGGGACTTAAGTCAGTTTCTCAAGCAGATTTAGTCTTTAAAGCTTTTGATGTGTGTGCTGTTTGTACAACACAATAAAATTGTTATGTTTTTATAACTTAATAGTTAATTTAAAGTTATCTTATTTAATCTAACTTTAAAAAAACACTCTTTTTGTCTTATTATAATGTTACAAACATTCCCATATATTCATTTTTTCTATAAATAAAAAGTAAATTATTGCTACTATTTGCATTTTTATGTAAATATTATAAATGAATAATCATTCAATAAATGAACGTTCATTTTTTGAATAGTTTGAGAAGAAAACAACATAGGAGAAACTGATGGAACAAACTAAACTGTACCAAAAGATTTCCACTAGACTTGGAGAGCTTAAGAAGTTTGCACCAATGAAAGAGGATATGTCAATAGCACAGTTGATGGATGAAAAAGGTGTTAGTCGTCGTGACTTTATGAAATGGGCAGCTGGAATGACAGCAATGCTATCTCTACCTTCTTCGTTTACGCCACTTATGGCTCAAGCTGCTGAGCTAACAGATCGTTTGCCAGTTGTATGGCTACACATGGCTGAGTGTACTGGTTGTAGTGAGTCTCTTTTGAGAACTGACGCACCTGGTATCGATAGTCTTATATTTGATTATATTTCACTAGAGTATCATGAAACACTTATGGCTGCTGCTGGATGGCAAGCAGAGCATAACTTGTCAAATGCAATAGAGAAGTATAAAGGTAAATATATACTTATGGTAGAAGGCGGTATTCCGACAAAAGATAATGGAATGTATCTTAAAATTGGACCACATGCAAATACTGGACTTAGTATTGCCCAAGAAGCTGCTGAGTCAGCTGCTGCAATATTTGCAATTGGAACTTGTTCAAGTTTTGGTGGTGTTCAAGCAGCATATCCAAATCCTACTGGAGCAAAAGGGTTAAGTAAAGTAACTGATAAACCAGTTATAAATGTACCAGGTTGTCCTCCAAGTTCAAAAAATATAGTTGGTAATGTACTTCACTATATTCTTTTTGGTACACTTCCTGCACTAGATGCTTATAGTCGTCCTAAGTGGGCTTATGGACTTAGAATTCACGACCTTTGCGAAAGACGTGGTCGTTTTGATGCTGGAGAATTTGTACAAGAGTTTGGTGATGAAGGCGCTAAAAAAGGTTATTGTCTTTACAAAGTTGGTTGTAAAGGACCGTATACTTTTAATAACTGCTCAAGAGAGAGATTTAATCAGCATACTTCTTGGCCAGTTCAAGCAGGTCATGGTTGTATTGGTTGTAGTGAACCAGATTTTTGGGATGCTATGGGACCATTTGAAGAGCCTCTTGGCGATAAATTATACCATACTGTTTATGGAGAAGGAGCAGATAAAACTGCTGATAAAGTTGGTGTAGCACTACTTAGTGCAACAGCAGTTGGAATTGCAGCACATGCTGCGATAGCAGCCGTAAAGGGTGCACCAAAAACTGATGAAAGCTAAGAAGGATGATTAAATGAGTAAAAGAATAGTAGTTGACCCTATTACTAGAATAGAAGGGCACTTAAGAGTTGAAGTTATTGTTGATGACAATAACGTTGTGACAGAGGCATACTCTTCTTCAACATTGTGGAGAGGATTAGAAAATATTGTAAAAGGAAGAGACCCAAGAGATGTTGGTTTCTTTGTTCAAAGAATTTGTGGTGTATGTACATACTCTCACTATAAAGCAGGTATAGTTGCTGTTGAAGATGCACTTGGTATCAAGATTCCTTTAAATGCAAAATTAGTAAGAACACTTATGAATGCAGCACTTTTTATGCATGACCATACTGTTCATTTCTATCATCTACATGGTCTTGATTGGGTTGATGTGGTTTCTGCTTTAAGTGCTGATCCTGCAAAAGCTAGTAAAGATGCATTTAAATATACAGATACACCAATGTATACTGGTGAAGATCATTTGAAAATGGTGCAAAAAAGAGTAGCTGAGTTTGTTAAAAAAGGTCATCTTGGACCATTTGCAAATGCATATTGGGGACACCCTACATATAAGCTAACTCCTGAACAGAACTTGATAGCTGTTTCACACTATCTTAAGGCATTAGAAATCCAAAGAACTGCCGCTCAAATGATGGCAATTTTTGGTGCAAAACAACCTCATCCGCAAAGTTTAACAGTTGGTGGTGTTACTTGTATTATGGATCTTCAATCTCCTGCACGTTTAGGTGAATTTTTAGTTAGGTTTCAAGAGGTGGCTTCATTTATCAATAACTGTTATTATCCTGATGTTGTTATGGCTGGTAGTATGTATGCTGATGAGCCTAGTGTTAATGCTGGACTTGGTGTTGCAAACTTGTTTACACATGAAGAATTTCCGATAGGCAATAACGAGTATTTATTTAATAGTGGTGTTATGATGGCAAAAGATGTTGTTTCACTTATTAGTGGTAAACCATTTAAAATTCAAGATTTAGATGAGAGCAAGATAACTGAAGAAGCAACTCACGCTTGGTATAAGAATGATGCTGCTCTTCATCCATATGATGGAGAGACTGACCCTAATTATACTGGACTTACAACTGCAAAAACTGTCAATGATAAAGGTGAAGAAGTTGAAACACCAGTAATCAAAACAGATGAAAAATATAGCTGGATTAAAGCTCCTCGCTATGATGGAATGCCATTACAAGTTGGACCTTTAGCAAATATTGTTATAAACTATGCAAAAGGAAATAAACGTGTTGTTAAAGTAGTAAACCAGTTTTTAAAAGATGCTGGTCTTCCTATAACAGCAGTTGCATCAACTCTAGGACGTACTGCATGTCGTATGCTTGAAGCAAAAGTTATTGCTGATAATGCTTTAGAAGCATTTTATGCACTGATTGAGAACTTAAAAGTAGATGACACAACTTGCACAACGTATAAAATTGATAAAACAAAAGAGTATAAGGGTCGATATATAGGACATGTGCCTCGTGGTGTTCTTTCGCACTGGATTAGAATTAAAAATGGTGTGGTTGAAAATTATCAAGCGGTTGTTCCATCAACTTGGAATGCTAGTCCAAAAGATGCAAACGGAGTTAGAGGGCCTTATGAAGAGTCTTTAATTGGATTACCTATAGCTGATTTATCACAACCATTAGAGATTGTAAGAGTTATTCACTCTTTTGATCCTTGTATTGCTTGTGCTGTTCATGTTATGGATACAAAAGGTAATGAGATGGGTTCTTATAAAATAGATCCTAGCGCATAAGACAAAAGGAGAATTAAATGCCAAAAAGAAAGATTGAATATGAATTTTCTGCTGGTTTACGCTGGACACACTGGATTAGAGTATTAACAATATTTATTCTAACAGTGACTGGTTTTTATCTTGCTTATGTCTTTGTTGCACCAGCATCGTCAGATGAACCAGTACTGTTTTTAAATGCAAAATTTAGAATGTGGCACCAAATTGCAGGATTTGTACTAATAGCAGTTACTATATTTAAAACTTATCTGTTTTTAGTTGATAGAGTAAGTATAAAAGAGAGAATATCATTTTTGGATTTTATAAGTCCAAAAGTTTGGTTTGGACAGATTAAATATTATCTGTTTTTAGGAGAGCACCCTAAATTGCGTGGAGCTTATAATCCACTGCAATTTATAGCATATATTGGTCTATATGCTATGGTATTTGTTGTATGTATTACAGGACTTGTTTTATATGTACATGTTTATCATGAAGGGTTAGGTGGATTACTGTATGATTATATGCGACCAATAGAAGTTATGATGGGTGGACTAGCAATGGTTCGTGAAATCCATCATATAGCTATGTGGGGTATATTGATCTTTGTTCCTGTTCATATTTATATGGCAATTTTTAACTCAATTATGGGGCAAGAAGGATCAATAGATTCAATCGTTAGTGGTTACAAGTTTGAAAAAAACGACCATTAAGAGGTTAAAATGAAAATTTTAGCTTTAGGTATAGGAAATGTTGTGTGCGCTGACGAAGGAGTTGGCGTACACTTATGTAGAACTATAGAAAAAAATTATAAGTTTATTTCTGATGAACATACTCTAACTTTTGTAGATGGTGGAACTTTGGCAGAACGTCTTATTCCCATAATAGTTGAGTATGATTATCTAATAGTATTTGATTGTGTTAGTGCAGATGATGGTAAAATAGGAGATGTGTACTTTTTTGATTTTGATAATGTACCAAACTCTATCTCTTGGGCAGGGAGTGCTCATGAAGTGGAAATGCTTCAAACACTTGTTATGATGGATATGGTAGGTGACCGTCCTACCACCAAAATCATAGGAATTATACCAGAAGTGATTTCTGATACAACTTTAACTATGAGCGAGCCAGTTATAAAAGGAAGTTTTTTAATGGAAAAAACTTTTATTAGACATTTGAAAGAACTTGGATTTAAATGTGAAAAAATTTCAAATTTACATATACAAGATGTAGCTCAAAGTGCTTGTGAAAGAGATGAGATATAAAACCATCATAATAGTGATGGTTTTATAAGTTATTTGTATGAATGGCTTATAAAACTATTGTAATAAGGTTAATTAACAATGATATTATCTTTTGAATTTAATTATATTTCAAAAAATGCACTTTTAGAAAACATGCTTGAGTTGATATGTAAAGATTTTGATATCTCTTACAAAATAGGTAAGGTTGACAATATTGTCAACTTATATGTTGAAGATAACGAAACAGAACTAACAAATTTTTCAAATTTTATAGCGCAGAGACTACCTCTATCCATATTTTTTAAATCAACAGCAGTTAATGTTGTAGATACAATACCTGAGAATTTAGATAATAGTATTGAAGAGTGTAATCTTTGTTTACCGTTTACTCCTAAAACACTTGTTACATCTAAACGAAACAATTTTAACCCACTAATCAATAATGAAGTTGGTATACCAACGTTTAATGCAAAAGGAGTTTTGTTTAAAAAAGAAGATTCTGTTATAGAGGTAGATAATTTTAGTGAGTTATATCAAAAGATTGCTAAAATCATAAAAGAGGGAGAAGAAGTTTATATAGACTCAACAAGTGGTGCTTATGTAATAGGTAAAATTGAAAATATTAAAGATGATGATTTTATAGTTATACCTACGGATCTCTCAGTCGTAGAAAAAATGGTAGTTATAAAAGAAAATGAGATTAAAGCACTTGCAAGTTTAGAAAAACCAGTTATAAAATTAAGAGTCAACACCTTGTATAGTTCAAAAGAGATTTTGCCAACAAAAAGAGTAAAGATAAAACTACCTGATGAACTTTTACTACTAAATATATGTGATAAACTCAACAAAGATGGTATTGATTTTATATATAGAATAGATAAGATAAACTCTACATGTAAATATACATTGAGTATAGATGGAACGTTTAACAGACTTCCTCAAATTGAAGTTTGTGTACTTGAAAATGGAGAAATTTTAATCGTAAATGGAGATGGATATAGTACTCCTTTACTAAAAGAAAATTTAAAAAAGTTTGATTGTCATGGACATGCCCAGTTTGCTTCTATTATGCAAGAACATAATCTTTTTGATGAAAAAGTTAGTTGTTTTTATATAAGTAAAACTCATGATGATATGATTATGCACCATTCACAAAACACTGGTATGCTTGATTTGATTAAATTTCCAGTAATCGATGATATAAAAGAGATATTTAAAATTATAAAACAATCTGACATAGGTAAAAAACTTATAGAAAATTATATCCAACAATTTCCTAAGGTATATGAAAAAGCAATAGAGTGTCAAATACCTAAAAATATGCCAAACAATATCTATACTATCTGGGGTATAGCAGCAGTTATCCTTGGTTTTAGTGATAATATAAAAGAAGGAAGTGAAAAAACAATAGAGTTTGCAGAGGATTTTGGTGGCAAAAAAGGTCCTAGAGTTGATTATCTTTTGATTGATAAAGAGTCTATAAAATCTGATTTTGATATGATAAGACTTATTAGGAGTGCAATAAGTTTTAAACTCGCAGGAACTGATGATATAATTCTTAGTTTTGGTATGATGGAAGCTCTTTCTTACTTTTTATCAGATACATCTGATTCTTGCAATGAAAATCTTTCAAGTGAAAAAACTCTTCTTTGTGGCTCTATGTTTGGTATAAAAAAGTTTGCTGAAATAACTTGTAAAAATATAACAGCAAGCTCACATATCTGTTTTAATAGAGAATTACCAATTGACAATTAAACATTTTAAATATAGTGTTGAAGGGATAGTGCAAGGCGTTGGATTTAGACCATTTGTCTATGTTTTAGCACTAAAACACTCCCTTAAAGGATGTGTTTTAAATGATTCTACGGGAGTCAAAATTTCTTTAGAAGGTTATGAAAAAGATATAAATAATTTTGAAAAAGACTTTTATAATGAGCTTCCTACTTTAGCAAGAGTAGATAAAGTTGAAAAATTAAAATATCCTATTGAAAATTTTAAATCATTTGTTATATCTAAAAGTCAAAGCAAAAACTCAAAATACTCTTTAGTATCTCCAGATTTTGCTATGTGTAGTGATTGTTTGAGTGAAATGAGAGATAAAAAGAACAGAAGATATAACTACTTTTTTACAAACTGTACAAACTGTGGACCTAGATACTCTATTATAAAAACTGTTCCTTATGATAGACCAAATACTTCGATGGAACCATTTAAAATGTGTAAAGAGTGTCAAGATGAGTATGATAACCCTTTGAATAGAAGATATCACGCCCAACCAATAAGCTGTGAAAAGTGTGGACCGACTTTAAGTTTAAAAGATATGAGTGGTAAAGTGCTTTTTAGAAATCAAGAAGCGATTGAAAACTTGGCTACTTTTATTAAAAAAGGATATATAGTTGCTATGAAAGGCATGGGCGGTTTTCATCTAATATGTGATGCAACTAATGATAACACTATAAAAAGCCTTAGAGATAAAAAGCATAGACCATCAAAGCCATTTGCAGTTATGTTTAAGTCCATTGCAGAGATTGAGTCTATATGTAAAGTAAGCTTTTATGAAAAGAGTAGGGTGCTATCAAATGAAAGATCAATAGTACTGTTAAAAACTAAAAAGAATAGTTTAAGTCCACTTATTGCACCTTTTATAGATAGATTGGGAGTTTTTTTAGCTTATACACCTTTACATGTAAAGCTTTTAGACTATTTACAAAATCCTATCATTGCAACAAGTGCCAATATAGCAGGTGAGCCAATCATAACAAACGAGGATGATTTAAAGTCAAAACTTGATGGAATTATTGAGTATTATCTTGATTATAATCGTGAAATTATCAATAGTAGTGATGATAGTGTTTTACAAATTGTCGGTGAAAAAGATTTAATTATGAGAGCATCAAGAGGAATCACTCCTATAAGTATGAGAGTTGAAACAAAAGAGACAAGGCAAATACTTGCAGTTGGAGCTCATCAAAAAAATGCTATTGCTATATATATGAATAATCAAATTATATTGAGCCCATACATAGGGGATTTAGACAACATCTCAACTTTAGAAGCATTTTATAAAACACTAGAAACATTTAAAAAGTTTTATAATTTTGAGCCAGATTTGATAGTTTGTGATAAACACCCTCTTTATGAAACAACAAAGTGGGCAAAAAAACAGAGTGCTCCATACAAACAAGTCCAACATCATTATGCTCATATACTTAGCTGTATGTTTGAACATGATATAGATGAAAAAGTTTTAGGTGTTGCTTGGGATGGTACAGGTTATGGAGATGATGG
>CAZBPU010000050.1:2529-12445 GCA_964493845.1 uncultured Sulfurospirillum sp. | reverse complement strand
CCACCACCATAATAGATATTTTTTGCCATACTTTTCGTTATACGTTCAGTCATTATCTCTCCTTTGTAATTTCTACTCTCTTGTAGTTAATAGAATTATAGCAAATCAATATTTAATTCTACCTTTTAGTAGTATTTAAATATTGATTTGCTATTATTTCACTAGGAGAATTATATGGAACTAAATAATACATCACAATATGCTATAAGAATTTTAAGCTATATTACAAACAATAAAGATGATTTATGCAATGCAAAAGAGTTGTCGCAGATACTTAATATCCCATATAAATTTTTAACTAAGATTACAACAGAGTTAGTAAAAGCAGATTTTATTCTATCTATTAGAGGAAGAGAAGGTGGTTATAAACTTTCACGTCCAGCCTCTGAGATAACTATCATGAACATACTAAATCACTTTAATGAATTTAATCATCAAAAAGAGTGTTTACTTGGTATTGGCAAGTGTGATGGCTCTAACAAATGCGGGCTTCATGACCAATGGACAAAGCCAAGAAAAATGATAAAAGATATGTTTATAAATACAACACTTGCAAATCTTGAAAAAGGAAATTATAAAATATGATTACAAAAAAAGAGCTCCCACCAGGAGATTTTGGTATATGGGTTATCATTTATGTTGAGTTTGTAACTTTTGCAGCTCTATTTATAGGATATGCTTTTGCAAGACGAGCTGATGTCGCTATGTTTAATGAATCTCAACTACTACTTGACCAAAAATCTGGTTTTATCAATACACTTGTTCTTATAACAAGTAGTTGGTTTGTTGTTAAAGCTGTCCAAGCTATCAAGAAAAACAACTCAAAGCTATCTTCAGATTGGCTCTTAAGAGCAATGGGTGTTGGCTCAATCTTTATAGTAGTAAAGATTATGGAGTTTTTAGACAAGTTTGAACAAGGTATAAACCTAAGTACAAATACATTTTTTATGTTTTATCTTATGCTTACAGTTTTTCACTTTCTTCACGTCATTCTTGGTCTTATTATACTTTTTAATATATACAAAAAAACAAAACTTGGTGGATATAGTGATAAAGATCACATAGGTATGGAAACAGGTGCTTCTTACTGGCATCTAGTTGATTTACTTTGGATTGTACTTTTCCCTCTTGTATACATAATGAGGTAATTATGAAAATTTACTTAACTCTAGTTTCTCTAACTATTTTTGCATTTCTATGTGGTTGGCTTGAGCTTGTGAGCTCTACTATAATTGTTATTTTACTAATCACTACTTTTATAAAAGGTCAATTGATTATTGATCACTTTATGGGATTAAAAAATGTTCAATTTAAATACAGAATTATACCTATACTTTGGCTAAGCATAGTTCTTATTTTTATAGGGGTTGCTTACTATACGTAAGATTATTGAAGAGCGATAGAAAATACTCCTTCTGAGACTTTTATTTTATCTTCAAATATTTCAAAAGAGAGTGATTTAAAATTATCAAGTTTATGAACTAATACTACATGTACTACAAACTTTTTAGAGTTTACCTCCTCTAAAAGTTTTATATTTTTTAGAGTTATGACAAAACCCATTCTTCCATCATTTTGGTCATCTTTGATTCCTGATGAGCTTTGAGCAGCAGCTTCAATGAGCATACCAAGTGTTGGTATCTCATCAAAACCTACTTCTACATCTGCGCTTACTTCATCTGCTCTTATCAGAGTTTTTACAAACCTTACTGGAGGTAGATGAGGTATACTAAAATCGTCCATTAACTACTTGTTTTCGTTTATATATTTTACAAGTGTATTTGGCGTTGAAAATACACCGCTCTCTTCTCCAGCATCTTTAATTTTTACACCAAACTCTTTTTCAATAATTAGTGTTATCTCTATGGCATCTACACTATCGAGTCCTAAACCATCATCTCCAAAAAGTGCCATATCGTCACCTATTTCATCTACTTCTATATCTTCTAAACCTAAACCATCTATTAGTTTTACTTTTAAATCTGTTGTTGTTACCAAAATCTTCTCCTTGTTTTATTAGTTTTTTTCTTTAAAACCTATCTTTTTACCAACTGAACTTTTTGTTATTATCATATCATTATGCAGTTTAAATACTATATGCATAGACCCAAAAACTTTTTTTAGTGCCTCTTTTAGCTCTTTTTGTTTTATAACTCTACTTGATTCTATATAGATATCTAGTACTTCATCTCTAAGTGCTTTTTCATCTTTTCTCACTTTTACAAGTGCACACTCTACGTCATCTAAACTCTCAACAATACTCTCAATCTGAATAGTTGAAATTCTCTTTCCTGCTACTTTTGCTAAGTTTGAACTACGACCAAGTAGTTTAAACTCATGTTCACTTAACATCTCTACTATATCTTCTGTCTGAAATGGTAATTTTACTTTTTTTATAGTATCATTTAAAACTTTTTCTGCTACAAATGGGGAAGAGATATTTAACATATTGTCACTCTCTCCAATCTCAACACAATCATAAGCCCTTAAAATCGTTTCGTCATCTACTTTATAAGCCATTATGCCAGTCTCTGTTGAAGCAAAAAGTTGCATTACTGAACTATCATAACTCTCTCTAAACTCTTTTGCATCTTCTGGTGATAGTGGTGCTGTTGAAGTTAAAAAATATGAGCCACTAAACTTTGTATTTTTTTTGATACGATTTAGTGCTTTTATAAAAAGTGGTGTTGTTACTACTAAAGTACCTTCTACCTCAGCTTCACGTGCTAACTCCTCAGGTATAAAGTTCTCTTTTACCCAAACATCAATATCCAGCTCACTAGGTACAACTCCTCCAATATCAACTCCATATATATGAACAAAAGGAACTGTAGTTACAATCCTATTGAATTTCATATCTTTTGGAAGAGTATCTATAAGCGCCCAAGCCTGCTTTTTTGAATTTTGTTTAGTTTTATAAACTCCTGTAGGAGTTCCTGTAGTACCTGATGTAAAATACAAAAACTGCATCTCATCTTGCTTTAAAAAGCTCTCACCAAATGATTCAACATGAGCCTTAAGAGCTGGTTGTGCTTTATCATATATAATATCAAAAATTTCATTTTCATAGCAGTATAATGCATGCGATAATTGTTCTACCTTGCTTATTGGATTATCAACCTTAGCAATTTCAACATAACACTTTTTATCCATATCATAAATTTTCATACTACTTCTCCTTAAAGGGCGCTATTTTATCATAAACTCTCATAAAGCAAAAGAAAAATAGTTCCAATTCCTACAGTTATAACAAAACCTATTGAATATAGTGCAACTGTACTACTAAAAATCAAAACTCCAAATCCTGAAAATGTACTCATAAGAGCAAAGAAAATAGCTTTTTTTGTTGCATTTGGTGTTTTTGTTTTATACATATAGATACCATAATCTATACTAATAGCCAATAAAATAACCAAAGCAAACATATGCATAATGTTAATCTTTCCCATGAGAGTTATAGCAAATAGTGTTGAACTCATAGGAAAAAGTAGATACATAAGTGGGTAGAGCATTCTTTTCCCAGCTACAAAAATAAGTACAATTAAAATAAAAACTAAAGATACAACAGTATACTCACTAAGTGTTTTTTTCATCTCTTGTGTATCATTTTTTAAGCTTTTTGCCAAGTTTACTACTTCTACAAAATCACTCTTTTTTATCTCTGTATTTTTATCTACCAAAGCTGTTGTGTAGTATTTTCCATTCTCTTTTATAATTTTAAATTTTATATCATCTGGTATATTAAAATCACATTTCAAATTATCTATACCTGTATAAGCATCTTTAAATGTTCCTGCTTTAAAACCTATCTTAGTTTCATAGCTAGTTATCATCTTTTTTATACTATCAAAACCATACTTTTTAATCTCATCTAGCCTCTTTTTACACTTCTTTTTACTCAATACAAAATTACCAATGCCTAACATATTTGGGTATTGTGTTAGAAGACTTTCATATCTTTGTAGAAGTTGTTCTTTCGTTTTAGCATTGATAAGAAGTATCTGAAAGTTACTGTTTGGTAAACCATCTTTAAACTTTTTTGTAAGGCTTTTAAGTTTTTTATTTTGATAATCAAGATTTTTCAACTCACTATCAAAACTAAGATTACTATAAACATAAGCTAACATTAGTAGTGATATAACCACTACATACAGAGGATTTATACCTCTATTTCGAGAACTATTTTGTTTTAATTTTGGAGCTTTTATATCAAGATAAATAAAAGTCCAACTAAAAAGGGAATATGCAACACTAAGAGATACTGCACTAAACACAGCAAGTTGTGAAAAAAGTTCTACATCAATAAAACTAAAAATTACAAAAACACCAAATGTTGTCAAAAAACCTAAAAAAACTTTTTTATCAAATATAGGTTTTTTCAATAAAAATTTCTTATGAAAATAGTAGTGAAACATATAATCAATAGAGATGGTAGTAATACTAATCCCAAAAACTAAAGCGAGTATACTTATACGCCCATATACTAACCAAGTAACTAAAACAGCTGACAATACTGAACTTACTATAGCTAAAATGGTGTTGAAAAAAAGCTTATGGTTTTTAAGCATAAAAAAGTAGAGGATAAGTAGCATTATAGAAGAAAATAGCATTATCCTTTGTGCATCTCCTCTTATAAATGCTGAATTCTCTACAAGATAATAAAATGGTGCAATTGATACGACATCTTTATGCTTTTGTAAAACTTGATTTAGTTTTTCATATAACACTCTAGCCTGACTTGCATCTGCCGTATCTATTGAAGTTTCAACTTTGAGTAAATATCCAAAATCTTTTAATCTAGTATATCTTTGTGATTCTGCTACTTTTAAAGAAAAAAGTCCCAATGGGTCATAAGTATTTATAGGTGTGTAAAATACTGAGTTAGATATAGTGTCATATAACTTTTGGAGCTGTTTTTTTACCTCAATATTATCTATCTTTTTATTGTTAAAATCAGCAAGAAGAAGGTAATGCTCTTTCATATACTTTTTTAACTTATCAGAAGGAGCTGTTGAGAGTTGGACGTTAGAGATTTGATCTATCTTTTTTAACTCTTTTGCTATATCAAAAAGTTCATCTAAACTCTTTTGCTCAAAACCTTTTTTTGCTACCAGTATTTCATCTCTAAATCCAAGCTTTTTCGCTATATCAAACAGCTCCATACTTTTTTGTGAAAAAAATATCTCTAAAAAATTTGTAGAAAACTTGATTTGTGATGAAAAAATAATATATATAGAAAAAAGAACAACAAATACAAAAAGATTTATATATCTCATTTTTTTACTATTGTTAATGTATCTTCATTTGGCATAAAAAGTTTAAATCTAGTAACTTTAGAATTTTTTACTTTTACTTCAGCTTTTACTACTCTATCAGACATATCTCCTAAAAAAGTTAGATAAAAAGTATTGTCTACTCTTTCAACTTTAAAATCTCTATTTGACTGTATCTTTTCAAAACTTCCTAATTGTGTCATTATGTCTATAAAAAGTCCAGTATAATAGAGTGCTTTCCCTTTAAGTTTATAGATCTCTCCTGAGGAGCCTTTAATAGTTATATTGTTATCTTCTTTTACTATCTGCTTAAATTTTGGCTTTTCATAAGTTATGACAACTTTTTTATCATTTATCTCTATCTTACCATTTTTTCTAAAATCTGTTCCAACAGCACTTATAAACTTAATCTCTTCAAAGTTATAGCTCTGTCCAAAAAGTGCTACATGTAAAAGTAGAATCAGTACAATTCGCATAGTTTTTTCTTCTCCTCTTGCATAATTTTATGTGCATAATTTCTCATCTCTATCTCATTTTCAAAATCTTTTGGATAGAGTGGTGGAAGCATTTTCATATATACATTTTGCCATTTTGAAGTTCTAAAACACCAAGCTTTTCGTGGAAGATACTGTTGTACTCCTTCTATAACAATAGGAACTATAGGTCTATTTTTTTTCATTGCAAGTTTAAAGGCTCCTCTTTTAAATGGTAAAAGTTTATCCCCTGTATGCCTTGTTCCCTCTGCAAAATAAATAACATTTTTACCACTATCAAGATGTGCTTCCATCTCTTTATATATCTCACTCAACTCTTCTATAGGACGACCCTTTATATATCTAACTCCAACTGTATGAGTGATTTTCTCTACGATAGGATACTTTCCAAGATTGACGTTAGCAAAGATAAGATAGTGTTCTACATGCTGAGCAAATGCTGGAAAATCTAAAATTGATTGATGAGTTGAGATATAGATAGCACCTTTTGGCATATCTTTTAAAACATCAACTTTTAGTTTCATGCATGGAACAAGAATATAAAAAAGTTTATATGACAGAGCTGCCCCTCTTTGAAAAAAGTGCTGAGAATCTTTAATAAAAGGTTTAAGTAAAAAGTACAATAGATACCCGGGTATCATAAAACCAATAAGCAGACCAAAAAACAAAAGATGCCCTACAGTTCCTAAAAAACATTTCATCTACATTTTACCTTTATGTATATTATCTGAGCAATCAGTGCTCCAAAAAAATAGACGTACCACCCAATAGATGAGTAAAATGCCCAAACTAAGTCACTAGAAAAATTAACGATATATAGATGTATTACTGTATTGACCAACATCACTAAAATCCAGTAAAAATCACCTTTTTTTAAAAACTCTAACTCTCTATCTTTTAACTCTTTTTTATAAAACTTTTTTGTAAAACCTAAAATCATATACTTTTTATTGTAGTGAGAATCTACAAATACCAATGTAAAAATCACAGACAGTGTAACTGGTATATACTTAACCGTCTCAAATGATGAAAAATAGTAAGCCACAGACAAGATAACCACATACAAAGATGGGATAATTACATCTCTATAGCTACTCATCTTTTTATACTTATAAGCTAAATAAAAACTAGCCATAATCAAATATAACAAAACTATACTTCTAAACTCAAAGTAGTGTATGAGCAACACAAACATAGGAGCAAAAAGTATGTTTGCAAATCGCATTATCGTACCATACCACCACTAATGTTAAGAACTTCCCCTGTTACATAAGATGCCTTATCTGCTAAAAAGAAAACGCACTCAGCAACCTCATCAGGCTTTCCAATACGCTTAAGTGGAATATCTTTTTTGATAGCCTTTAAGTCCAACTCTTTTGTCATCTCAGACTCTATAAGTCCAGGAGCTACTGCGTTGACACGGATTTTATAACGAGCCATCTCAAGAGCCAAAGACTTAGTAAAAGCTATCATTGCACCTTTTGCAGCTGAGTAGTTAGTCTGCCCCATATTGCCCACAAGTCCTGAAACAGAAGCAACATTGACAATGGCACAGTTCTTCTTTGAAATCATGTTTTTTATAACTGCTTTTGTAACGTTAAAAGTACCATTGACCGAAGTATCTACAACACTACTCCACTCTTCCTCTTCCATCCAAAAAAAGAGTTTATCTTTTGTAATTCCTGCGTTATTTACAAGAACATCTAACTCAAGATTTTCAAGCTTATTATGAACATCTTCTTTATTAAGTATATCAAACCCAATAATTTCAGAGTTTTCAAGCTCACAACTCAAAGCTTTTGCTTTTGCTTCACCACTTCTAAAATGCAGATAAACAAAATACCCATTTGCATGAAAGTATCTCGCAATAGCTTCACCCAAAGCTCCCGTTGAACCTGTTACTAAAACTTTTTTCATGCAAACTTCCCACTAACAACCATCTCTCTTACTGCTCTTATATCTAAATCTAATCTTCTATCTTCTTCAAGCTTTGTTACTATTTTTCTTATCTCTTTATGAGTTTTTTGTAACCTAAGAGAACATTTATCAATGCCTCTTATATCTACTGCTTGGGCAATTCCTATAAATGCAATACTTAGCATATTTGATAAATCTGGAATCTGTTTTGCAAAGTTTCTTGCAGCTGTTGTTCCCATACTTACTTTATCTTGGTTAAATGACTCAGTTGAACGAGAGTAGAGTGAAGCTGCATTTGTATTCATAAGTATATCTGCACTCAGTGAGCTAAGAGTTACTTGTATGAGTTTAAAAGCATGATGAGTTGATTTTTTGTTTATCTTTAAACTCTCTCCTAAACCTTTATTAAACTTATGGTCAACTAAAAGTGCAAACTCTTTATCTAGTAGATCTGCTACATTTCCAACACAAATTCTCATAGTATCCATAGCATGAGCGATATAACCACCATAAAAGTTACCTGATGTGTAGATTTTTTTACCAATATGGTCTATAAGTGGGTTATCGTTTACTCCATTTATCTCTGTTTGTATCCACTTCTTTGCAATCTCTAGATTATCTCTTACTACTCCTAAAACTTGAGGAGCACATCTGATTGAGTATCTGTCTTGTATATTTTGCTCACTTTCTTGATAAAAATTTTCATACCTGCTAAATGCCTTATGAGTCAACTCAGAGCCTTCACACTTTGCTAATATATTTTTTGCTGTTTGAATTTGTCCATCAAAAGGCTTACTCTCGTGCACAAATGGCTCAAGTGCAGTTATATCACATAAAAGAACTTCAAAAATAGCTGCTACAAAACTCTCTGTTGTATTTAAAAGAGTTTCAAACTCACTTATAGCATTGATAGCGATTGCACTCATAGTTGCTGTTCCATTTATAACTGCTAGTGCCTCTTTTGCTTTAAATACATAAGGTTTTATTCCTAACTCATTGTAAACATCTATAGTTTTTCTCTCAACTCCATTATATATAACTTCTCTCTCTCCAGCAATCACAGCAGCTATATAAGAAAGAGGCGATAAATCTCCACTAGCTCCAACTGAGCCTTGAGATGGTATAAGTGGATAAATCTCTTTGTTTAGTAACAGTTCAAACCTTTTTAAAAGTTCATAACTAACTCCACTTTTACCTTTGGATAGACTTATTAGTCTAACTGTCATCATAATTCTTGAAACTTCTGCACTTAAAAACTCGCCAACTCCAACACCACAAAAACGGTATAGATTTTTTTGCATCTCTTCGGCCTCTTCAAAAGCTGCATAATTACTTCCTGCTTCTCCATATCCCGTCGTTATACCATATATTGGTCGTCCACTACTAATCTGGTCTATTAAAAAATCATGTCCTGCATTTATAAACTCTACAAACTCTTTATTAGAGCTTAGTTTTATCTCACCATGATGTATAAAATTTTCATAATTTACTGTTTTACTATCTATCTTCATAACTCTACCTTTATCTTCGTACATCCATTTTCATACATATTTGCCACACTCATCAAATCTTGTAGTGAATTTATAATCCCATCTACATGTAAAGACTCTATCTCTTTTGCACCATCTTCATCTTTTGCAATTTCAAGCACCACTGCAACACCAGCCTCAAGGTACTTCGTGCACTTATTTATCTCTTGAATATTTTTTATATTTATACACTCTATACATACACACAAAATCTTTTCACCACTCACTAAAGCTTGTAGTGCTGCGGTTTTAATAGTTGCAAGTGAAGTTTCCATGCCACTTGAAATTGTTATAATCTCATCTGTATCTTTATTTACAAGCGAAAAATATGAAGGTGCAGTATTGTAAACACTATTTTGAAAAGATGTTGGTGAAAGCATAGTGTTTTCAAGTATAGAGTTTGCTATCTTTGCTGTCTCTTCTATCTCACTAAAACAACTTCCATATACAATTTTTCCATTTTTAAATCCACATTTATCACTAAGATAAAGCATAACTTTTGAGCTTCTTGTAAGCCGCCTTCTCATCATCATACTTGGCACCAATCTTTTTTCATCCAAACTTTCTATTTTAGTTGGTGCATAAATCTTTGCTGCACTTACTATATTTAATGCTATAGATTTCATTTTACCTCTCCAACTATTATAGAAGCGTTATTGCCACCGAAGGCAAAAGAGTTACTTATGACGTTTCTAACTTTCAT
>CAZBPU010000050.1:0-2429 GCA_964493845.1 uncultured Sulfurospirillum sp. | reverse complement strand
AGTGCATGAAAACCCATAACAGTTGATTTACAAAGCCCATCAGCACCAACTACCAAAATATTTTCATACGCATCTACATTTATAAGCCTTTTTGCTAAAAGTAGAGCATTTGCACTAGAAGTACATGCAGTTGAAATTGCACGTGAATCATAAAAGTTAAACTCTTTAACAAGATAATCCGTAAGTGCATTCATAGAGAGTCTATTTGGATCTATAGCTTTATAAGATTTTTTCTCATAAAATATATCTTCACACTCTTGCATACCACCTACTGATGAGCCAAGGATAAGAAGCGTTTTAGTAAAATCTTCTAAGTTTGAATTTTTTAAAACTTTTGAAACGACTTCTTTCATCAAAGTATAAATATCATCATACTTCATGATACCCAACCCTGCTGTTGCCTCTTTTAAAAATGTCTTGTCTTCTACTAAAGCTGATTTTTTCTCATAAATTGCTTTCATTAACTCTTGCGTATCTCCAGCGTTGCACCATAATTCATAGTTATTTATATATGATTTCATTTTAAACTCTCTATTTTAATTACTCTTTTTTTATCTTTTACTGCACGATTAAGCAGATAACTCTCATATGTTTCAAAAGGCTTATCCTCTTTACATGTAAACTCACTATCAAGTTCAAACTCTACCTCAGCTATGGCATCTTTAGAATCAAGTGAAAATTTTTGAAAATTTACACTACTTAAAACTTTTGTACTGTGTTTTATACCTAAAACTCTCTTTATTACTTCATTTGGCTCGCTCACTAAATCTACTGAGCCTATTATAACATCTTTTTTAGTATTCAAAGCCGAAGAATAGGCACTTATAAGTGTATTTTTAAAAGTAAAATTATCTGATATTTGAAAAACATTTTTCCCTTTTAAAGATAAAGATTTTGCCACATAATAACTTGTGGTATTACCCAAAAGATTTATAAAATCAAATAGTTTTAAAGGTTGGTTATCTTTGTACATGTAAGTATTTGTTTTTTGGACTATATCAACATCGCCAATACCACTTGTAATATAGAGTTCATCATCGCTTTTTATCTCAATCTTTTCTTTTAAAAGTTGTGCTCCATAAACTGCTAGGTGTATAAACTTGTCTTGTCTTCTAGTTTCAAGAGCATACTTCTGCTTTAACTCTTTTTTGATATCTACAACACCTTCATCTATAAAAGAACTGTATGCTTTAAGATATAGCTTCATGCTTTTTTCCTAAGTATCAAAGAGATATTGTTTCCACCAAAACCAAAATAGTTACACATAAAAGTACCATTATCTCTAGCTGTTTGCATCAAATACCCAATCTCCAAAACACCAGAAGCCCCTATAGTATGCCCTATGTGTTGTTTTAGTGTAATGATTTCTGGCTTCTTTTGAAACACTTTTTTTATTGCATTCATCTCAGCTTCATCATTTGCCCAAGAGCCTGTTGCATGAGCTTTTATAGCTGTTATATCTTCTACATGTAAAGCAGAATTTTTAAGAGCCTTGTGCATAACTTCTACACACTCATCTCCACTACTACTTACTGAGGTTATAGTCTCAGAGTTACAGTTACTAAAACCACCAAGAAGTTCCCAAGATGACTCCTGTTTACCTAGTAACATTGCACCAACTCCTTCACCTAAAACTAAACCATCTCTATCTTTGGCAAATGGTTTAGGTTTAGATTTACTAAGCAAATCCATAGAGTAAAATCCACTACTCATAACAGGAGAATAAACTTCAAAACCAACTACTATAACATACTCTAAAACACCTGCATTTATAAGGTTTCTAGCCTCTAAAAGAGCGTTTGCGCTTGAAGTACAGGCTGTATTTATCGTTTGAGTAAAACCACTCAATCCAAACTCAATCGATAAATCTTTTGCATAAGAGTCTATACTTCTTTTTTTTGAACTATAAGGCTCTTTTTGCTCATAAGCACAAGCATTGATAGCATCTACGAGATACCAATCAACCAGAGCTGTACCGACAAGAAGTGCTGTTTTTTTTCTCTTTTTTGGTAAAACTTTTGAAACTACCTCTTTTATAGCTTTATATATCTCTTCTTGATTCTGCTTTATCTCTTTATTTAGAGAAAAATATGGGATTTTTGTGCCATCATCTAAGACTCTACTACCTAAAGAGTTGGCATAATTTATCTCATATTTTAAGATATTAACCATTGTTTTTTATATACTCTGCTAGTTTTTCTATAGTAGTAACTGTTCGTCTAAACTCTTTAGAATCCCCAAGTCGAACACCATACATCTTTTTTAGTCCCATAGAAATAGTAAGTGCATCTAAAGAGTCCAACTCCAACTCACACTTAGGTGAAAACAGCTCCACATCATCAGGGATTTGCTCAGGAGTAAACTCATCTTTTTCACACTCTTCTATAATCATCTCTTTTATATCTGTTTTTATCTTTTCTAGACTCATT
>CAZBPU010000049.1:8747-13140 GCA_964493845.1 uncultured Sulfurospirillum sp. | reverse complement strand
TATCATTAAAATATAGGTTCTAAAATGTCATTAGACTATAAATATCAAAACTTTTATGAAGCGATTGAGCATAATGCTAAAGTAAATCCAAGTAAACCAGTTATTTTTATAGAAAAAAGAAAAGTAGACAATCTACATTTTAAGCGAAAGATTGATACTTTTGCTAGGTTTTTGGAGTTTAGTGGTGTTAAGAGTCGTGATAAGATTGCTATGATAGTTGGTAACTCAGAAGAGTTTATGATATCACTCTTTGCTATAACAAAAATAGGGGCTATTGTAGTCCCTGTTAATACTTTTTTGAAACATGAAGAGTTTGAGTATATACTAAATGATTGTAGTGCAAAGATGTTGATTAGTTCACCATCTTTTTCTAAAGAGACAAAAAATCTTATCAATTCAACGCCTATAGAGAAGATTGTTTGGACCGAGGAGTATGATAGCCTTGATGATAAGAATTTTAGTTTTTCAGAAATAACAGCTAGCAATGAAGCGCATGAACAGCTTTTAACTCCTCCAAAACTTGATGACTTAGCTTGTATTGTTTATACCTCAGGAACGACAGGAAAACCAAAAGGTGCAATGTTAAGTTACCGTAATATATTTTCAAATACTTGGGCTGGTCAAAAAGCTTTTGAGGTTAACGAAGAAGATAGATTTATGGTATTTTTACCTATGTTTCATGCCTTTACTCTTTCTGTTATGGTTATTTTACCAGTTATGACAAATTCTTCTGTCATTATTGTGAAATCAGTATTTCCTTTTGCAAATGTTTTAAAACAAGCACTGCTTAGACGTGCGACAATTTTTCTAGGAGTTCCTTCTTTATATAACTCTTTGGTAAAAGCAAAAATACCGTGGTATTTTATGTGGTTTAATAAAATTAGAGTTTTTATTTCAGGAAGTGCAGCACTAAGTGAATCAGTTATAAATGATTTTAGTGCAAAGTTTAAAAATGCTGTTTTAACAGAGGGTTATGGACTTAGTGAATGCTCTCCAGCAGTTTCAGTAAACCGCTTGGATAAACAAAAACCACTTTCTGTTGGACTTCCACTTGAAAGTTTTGAGATAAAAATAGTTGATGAAGAGATGGTAGAGATGCCTATTGGTGAAGTTGGTGAGATTATTGTTAAGGGTGATTGTGTGATGCAAGGTTATCTAAATCGTCCAGATGCTACTGATGAAGTTAAAGTAAATGATTGGCTATTTACTGGAGATTTAGGGAAAATTGATGAAGATGGGTTTCTCTACATTGTAGATAGAAAAAAAGATTTGATTATTTCAAAAGGAATCAATATATATCCAAGAGAGATAGAAGAAGTTTTAGCTCTTTATGAAGGAGTTGATACAGCTGCAGTAATTGGTATAAAAAATGAGCTTAATGACGAAGAAGTTATGGCTTTTATACAACCCAATGATGATGCTGAGTTAAATGAAATAGAGATAAAAAAATATCTTAAATCTCATCTTGCAAACTTTAAAGTACCTAAACATATCTATTTTGTGGAAGAGTTACCTAAAAATGCAACAGGAAAAGTCCTTAAACGCATATTAAAAGAACAAGTACAAAAAGGCGAATTTAATAGGTAAAATTTAATTAAACTTAAGAGAAGAAGTTATCTCTTCTCTTAACCTATATCATGTTTTTGTTATGTTAAAATACTGTAGTTTTATAATTTTGGATTACATGTAAAGGTATTGTTTGCACTATTTAGTAGATTTTTTAGAAAATAAAAGCATTGAAAATAGTATAATTTTTAATCATTTAAAATCGACTTTAGAAGAGACTAAACTCTTAAAAGAGATAACAAGGCAGTATATTAGCGGCAGTGTAGAAGTTGTTGTTTTAGATACTCTTGTAACGTTATTTGGTGATAAAAAGTATAATCATATAAAACAATTACACTTAGTAAAAAACTTACTTGACCAAGGTTGGATAACTCTTGGTGCTTTTGTAAATTTGAAAACATCAGAAACTTCAAACTTAGAATTACTAAATGCAACTATTACTTTAAGTAGTTCTTTTTTAAAGCTTTTAGAAGATGGTAGTTTAGATATGGAACTTCCTGAAGTAGTTCCTTATGAAGATCATTTAGAGTATTTAAAAGATCAATTCCTCCGCATTGAGATATATCAAAAACTTAGTCTTAATAAACAAAATTCTGTTAGTATTAGCTCACTTACTTCTAAATTACAACTTTTAGAATCAAGAATTTTAGCTAGAGTGGAATCAAGTAAAATTGATATAGCAATAGAGAAAATATTTTCTGAATATGAATTAAATCAAAAAGAACAAGTTATATTTTTAGCACTTTTAAAAGAGGAGTATGCAAGTGAGTTTGAATCTCTAAGAGATATGAATACGCTAGTAAATCTTATAAGTGTAGATGATTATGAGAAGATGAAAAATAGGGCTTTATTAGAAGAGGGCTCAAAACTTATTGAAGAAGAGATTATAGATTATGATGAGATGTTAAATGGTTTTGGAGGAGTATCACGAAGTTTTTTTATAAGTGAAGAACTACTTCAAAAGATAATGCATCCAAATAAAGATAAAAAAGCAAAAAAGATAAAGCTAGATATGCTTATAAGTGAACAAGAGATTTTTGAGTTGGTTGACCCAAAAACAACGCTTGATGATGTAGTTTTAACTCCGAAAACAAGAGAACTTTTGGATAACCTTTTAAAACAGATAGATAAAAATGTAATGAAACTTTTAAGAGAGTGGGGAGTTAAAGAGAGACGTGGTGGAATTGATGCTAAAATTATCTTTTATGGACCTCCTGGTACTGGTAAAACTATGACAGCATATTCACTTGCAAAGTCTATGAAAAAGCGAGTTCTTAGTTTTGATTGTTCTAAAATACTTTCTAAATATGTTGGAGAGAGTGAACAAAATGTAAGAGCTATTTTTGATACGTTCAAAGATTTAGTTATAAAAACTAAAAGTGAGCCAGTATTATTGCTTAATGAAGCAGACCAGTTTTTGAGTGCACGTTCAACTGAAGGTGCTAGTGGTGCGGATAAGATGCATAATCAGATGCAAAATATATTTTTAGAACAGATAGAAAAATTTGATGGAGTTTTAATAGCAACAACAAATCTTTTAGAGACTATAGATGGAGCATTTTCAAGACGATTTGACTATAAAATAGCATTTGAAAAACCTACTTTAAAGCAAAGAGCACAGTTGTGGCAAAAGCTTCTTCCAGAGAGTGCGGTTTATGAAGAGAGTTTTTCTATAGATGAGTTAGCAAAGTATGAACTTAGTGGAGGACAAATAAAATTGGTATTAAAAAATTGTGCTTTAAGGGTTGCAGTAAAAGAAGAACCAATCTTCTGTATGGAAGATTTTATACATGCAATTAAAAGAGAAAAGACAGGTGTTTTTGGCGAAGAAAAGTCTATGGGATTTGTATCTGTATAAAAATCTTTTAATATGAATTAAGGTAAAATCAATAAATTTAGCTTAATTGATATTAAATTAAGAACTTTCGAGTTCATTACATGTAAGGATTTTCCATGACACAAATGTCACATATGGATTTTGCTCATCCCTATTTTGGAGCATTTTTCCTCTTAGCGTTTGGGGTTGCTGTATTTTACGGCATAACTGTTTTAGCAAGAATCGTTTCACGACGAATGGCAAGGCTTGATACTGAGAAGTTAAAGCTTACTATATATGAGTGTGGACCAGAGGTTAGTAAACAGCCAAATAAAATTTCGGCTCATTTCTATCTTTTTGCACTTCTTTTTATCTTATTTGATGTGGAAATTATTTTTATGTTTCCATGGGCAGTAAACTTTAAAGTGCTTGGATGGTTTGGTTTTATTGAGATGGTACTTTTTATTGCACTTCTCGCTATTGGTTTTGTATATGCATGGAAAAAAGGAGCGCTTGAATGGCACAGCATAAGATAAATTATCTAAGTGAAGGTGGCTTACCAGTTGCTCTTACTACAGTAGATAAACTTGTTCAATGGGGAAGAAGTAACTCACTATGGCCTTTGACATATGGACTTGCATGTTGCGCTATTGAAATGATGGCAACAGGTGGTAGTCGATATGACTTCGATAGATTTGGAACAATTTTTAGAGCTAGTCCTAGACAATCGGATGTACTTATAATTGCAGGAACTTTGACTAAAAAACACTCTCCTTTTATGAGAAGACTTTATGACCAGATGAGTGAGCCAAAGTGGGTTATTAGTATGGGAAGTTGTGCAAATACTGGAGGTATGTTTAATACATACGCTACAGTTCAAGGAGCAGATAGAATTATCCCAGTAGATATCTATCTTCCAGGGTGTGCGCCTCGTCCAGAGAGCTTGCAGTATGCACTAATGCTTTTACAAAAGAAGGTAAGAACTGAAAGTGCATCAAGAAAATTGAAGCC
>CAZBPU010000049.1:0-8647 GCA_964493845.1 uncultured Sulfurospirillum sp. | reverse complement strand
TAATGCTTTTACAAAAGAAGGTAAGAACTGAAAGTGCATCAAGAAAATTGAAGCCGAAGAGGTTGGTGTAATGAGAGAATATTCTAATAAAAAAAATGAGCAGAAAAAAGCTTATTATAATGACAGATTTTATGTAGCTCCTCAAATTCCTAAAGATGAAGTACAAAGTGACGAAGTCTTTGCTAAAGATGTAGAAGATTTACAATCATCATTTGATATCAAAGAAGCATATATCCAAAGAGGACAATTAGTAGTTTATATCAATGCAAAAGATATTGTAAATGTAATGAAATTTTTAAAAGAGAAGTTAAATTATAACTTTTTGAGTGAACTTAGTGCTATTGATTGGTTAGCAAAGAGTGGAGAATTTGAGATATTTTATCAAATGCTTTCGACTAGTAAAAGAAAAAGAATGCGTGTTAAATTTTTCATAAAAGAAAAAGAAGAGATACAGACAGTTAGCAATGTTTATAAAAGTGCAGATTGGGCAGAGCGTGAGATGTATGATATGTTTGGTGTTAGAATTATAGGACACCATTATATGAAAAGAATTCTTATGCCAGATGATTGGCATGACCATCCACTTCGTAAAACTTATCCACTTATTGGTGATGAAGAGGCTCAATGGTATGAGATAGATAAGATTTTTGGTAAAGATTATAGAGAGATAATTGGACCAGAAGAGAGAGATAGTGCAAGAATAGTAGAAAAAGATACTCATAGATTTGCAAGAATTAAACATGAAGTTCCTTTTGGTGCAGAGTATAGTGATACACCAATAGAGACAGATTATCAAGAAGAAGGTGGTATTCCAATTGTGAGAAAACTATCTAAAAAAGATGTAAAAATACTAAAAGAGAGACCATAATATGCAAAAAGTAAACAGACTTCAACCATTTTTTGAGAATTTAGTATTTGAGCGAGAAGATAATAGTATGATTATCAACTTTGGCCCTCAACATCCAAGTTCTCATGGACAACTTCGTCTTATATTGGAGCTTGATGGAGAGCTTGTTACAAAAGCAACTCCTGATGTTGGTTATCTTCACCGTGGTATGGAGAAGATGGCAGAAAATATGATATACAATGAGTTTTTACCAACAACAGACCGTATGGATTACATAGCTTCAAGCTCAAATAACTATGGGTTTGCTTTAGCTGTTGAAAAATTGATAGGTTTAGATGTACCAAGACGTGCCAAAGTGATTAGAATGATGATTTTAGAGCTTTCACGTTTAACTTCACATCTTTTTTGGATAGCTGCACATGCGTTAGATGTTGGAGCAATGACAGTTTTTTTATACGCATTTAGAGAGCGTGAGTATGCAATGGACCTTTTTGAAGATTATTGTGGTGCAAGATTAACTCACTCTGCTATTCGTATTGGTGGTGTTCCTCTTGACCTTCCAAAAGGTTGGATAACTTCTTTGATGAAGTTTATAAATGAGATGCCAGAAGCAATAGCTACTTATGAAGGATTATTGGACCAAAACCGTATTTGGAAAATGAGACTAGAAGATGTAGGTGTAATTAGCCCAGAAATGGCTCAGAGTTGGGGATGTAGTGGACCAATGCTTAGAGGAAGTGGTATAGCATGGGATATAAGAAAAGAGGAGCCTTATGAACTTTATGATGAAGTAGAATTTGATGTTCCTGTTAGTGATAGATGTGATAGTTATGGAAGATATAAACTTCATATGCAAGAGATGAGAGAATCACTGAAGATATTAAAGCAACTTATCCCTATGTATAAAGAGACAACTCCAGAGCTTATGGCTCATGCTCCAAAGTATATATCGGCTCCAAAAGAGCAGATAATGACACAAAACTACTCTTTAATGCAACATTTTGTTTTAGTAACTCAAGGTATGCGTCCACCAGTAGGTGAAGTTTATGTAGCAACAGAATCACCAAAAGGTGAGCTAGGATTTTATATAAACTCTCAAGGTGATCCATATCCATATAGACTTAAACTAAGAGCACCAAGTTTTTGGCATACAAGTATACTTCAAGATTTACTTCCTGGACAGTACTTAGCTGATGTTGTTACGATAATTGGTAATGCCAATATCGTATTTGGCGAAATAGACCGCTAGGAGACAATAAGATGAAAAATTCTATGCGAAGCATAAGCTTTAGTGCTAGGAATTTTTACTGGGCTTTGCTCAGTAAAAAGGAGACAACAATATGAAAAGACACGATTTAAGACACTTAAAAGATGATTTTTATGGAAGAATGTTGGAGCTTGTTGAGAGTTCCTCCACTGATGAGGTATCTATATTTATATTTGAGATTGGAGATTTTACTCCTATTCAAAAAAGTGCTGATATGATTAAAGAAGCAGGATATACTCTAATGAACTCGTTGAAATTCAATGAAGTAGATTGGACTATTGTTGTAAAAAAACAAAAGGACATACAGAGTGAAGAATGATTTAGTAGTAGTTATAGGTTCTATGCTCTCCTTGGATGATAAAAAATTATTTGAAGAGATAAAAGATTCTAGAATAGCACTGATTTCTATTCTTGAAGATATTCCTCTTATGAGTAGTGTAAAATTCTTTTGTAGATATGAAGCCGGTAGTGAAGAAGGGGTAATTGCTATTCTTTCAAAAGAGCTTTTAAAAGATATAAATTTACCTCAAGAGATAAAAGATTACTTTGATGAATTAGATGAGGGATATATAAGTGCTGAGACAAATATAGGTGAAGAAGAAGCTGAAGAGTTATATACAATGATTAAAAATGCTTCAAATCCTCTTATTGTATTTGGAAAAGATCTTTTATTAAATCCTAGAAATGAGAATATTTCAAAATTTATCAATCTTATAACAGAGTATTGTGATGTAGAAGTTAAATGTTTAAAAGAGTTAAAAACAAAAAGTACAAAAGTACAAGAGATAGAAGAGTTAAAGAGTTTTGATGGAACTGTTATTTTTAAATATAACTCACAAAATAATAGAGATATTCTTGTGGGCTCAGCTCAGTTTGGAGTTGCAGCGAAAGTACAAGACGGACAAGCAATATTGGTAGAAAATCAAAACAGAGAGTTTAAACTTGATAAAAAGTTAAAAGGTACGATTGCTTTGATGGCAGATGAGGTCAATGAAGACTCATATAGATTTAAAGTAGCAAAAATTACAAAGAGAGAAGTTCAATGAGCAATATTTCAATAACAATAGATGGCGTTGAATGTAAAGCACAAGAGGGAGATTTTGTACTCAATATTGCAAGAGCAAATGATATATTTATTCCTGCTTTATGTTATCTATCAAACTGTTCACCAACTTTGGCTTGTAGGCTATGTTTGGTAGAAGTTGATGGTAAACGTGCATATTCATGTAATGCAAAAGCGAAAGATGGCATGAATATTATCACAAAAAATGAAGAGATAGAGAAAGAGCGTCGTGCTATCATGGAGATATACGATGTAAATCATCCTTTAGAGTGTGGTGTTTGTGACCAAAGTGGTGAGTGTGAGCTTCAAAACTATACAATGGAGATGGAAGTTGATTGTCAAAGTCATTGTATACCAGATATGCCTCGCCCTGCTGTTGATTGGGGTAAGATTCATTATGATCCATCTCTTTGTATAGTATGTGAGCGTTGTGTCACTGTATGTAAAGATATGATTGGAGAGTCTGCATTAAAAACAGTTAAGCGTGGTGGACCTGAGCTTGCTAAAGACTGGAAAGATAAAACTCCAAAAGATGCATATGCGATGTGGAATAAACTTCAAAAGTCTATCATTGGTGTTGCAAGTGGAGCTGAAACTTTAGATTGTACTATGTGTGGTGAGTGTAGTGCTGTTTGTCCTGTTGGTGCACTTGTAAGTAGTGATTTTCAGTACAAATCAAATGCTTGGGAGCTTAAAAGAGTTCCAGCAGCAAATCCACATAGTAGTGATTGTTCTCTTATTTATTATGATGTTAAGCATGATAGTATTACTAATTCAAATGATAGAATCTATAGAGTAAGCAATGAGTATGGTTTTTCACCAATTCATGGAGCTGCTAGATATGGTTATGATTTTGAAAATGTAGTTAAAGAGAAAGACGAAGAGGCATTTGAAAAAGTTATAGATGCTCTTAAATCTAAAGTAGATACTATCGAGTTTAATAGTCTTATTACAAATGAAGAGGCTCTAATACTTCAAAAACTAAAAGATAAATATGGGTACAAGTTAGTAAATAAAGATGCTTACATGTACAAGAAATTTTTAGATAATTTCTCACAAGTAAGTGGTAAAAACTTATATAGTGGAGACTTAGAGACTGTTTCTAAAAGCAACTTTGTTGTTAGTGTAGGAACTGCTTTAAAAACAGATAGTCCAAATAGCGGATATGCATTTAACAATGCACTTACAATGAATAAAGGTGCTGGATTATATTTTCATCCAGTAGCTGATCCAGTGGTGGATGGTTACTCTAAAAATCTATTGAGTTTGAATCATAAAGTTGGAACAGAAGAAGCTGTACTATATCTTATACTTGACCTATTTGGTAAAAATCTACCTATTGAAACTGCTGATTATCTTAAGTCTTTCCATACTGTATGTAAACAAACAGTAGGAGAGGGTGAAGAAGCAAAAGAGATTGAAGTAGATGAAAACTCACTTTATGAGATGGTTGGAGTAGAAGATTTTAGTGAGAAGTTACCAAAACTACTTGCTAAAAAAGATAAGTTTTCTCTTATTGCGGGAGAAGATTTATATAATCACCCAAGAAGTAAAAATTTAGCAAAACTTCTTGGCCTTATAGAAAAATATACAGATTTTAGTGTAGTTATTATTCCAAGTCAGACAAATACTCTTGGAGTATCTATTATATGTGATTTAAATAAAAATAGAGGTAAGTTTACTTTAGGTTATAACGTAAAAGGTGATGTAACACTAAGTGCTTTAGGTAAAGGCGATTTAGATATGCCAGCCTTAAATCAGCAAGAAGGAACATTTGTAAGTATGAATAAAAGAGTAGTTCCTACAAATGCAGCACTTCCATTTAATGGATACTGTTTGAATGATATAGCAAATGAACTTGGACTTGATGCAGAATTTACTATAGACTATACAGCAGAACTCCCTGTTCGTCGTGGCTTTAAAAAAGTTGCATTTGATGATTTACCAAATGAGTTTACAAGAGCTGGTGTTGAAAATAGAGGTTATCTGCTTGAAGAAAAGATAGTTACATTTAAAGATGAAGTAGATGAGGTTGGTGAAGTTAAAGAGATAAAAAATCCAATTTACCTTGCAAATCCAGTTCATCAGTTTAATGCATATACAAACAAAGCACATCAACTTTGTGAGGCAGGAGCACTATATGCTTCAAGTCAATTTTTAGAAAAAAGAGAACTTAAAAGTGGTGATATGGTAGTGGTTGAAGGAGATGGAGGAGTTAGTTTGACACTTAGAGTAGAACATGAGCCTATGATAAGTGGAGATATTCCTTATTTACCTACATTTGATACAAAACTAAATGCTGAACAGTTCTTTCCTGATGGGTATAGATTTGCTGCAGTTAGCATAAGAGAGGTGAAGTAATGAAAGCTTTAAATTTTAAAAGTTTTTCTCAACAAGGTTGTAGTTTAAGTGAGAGGAATTTCAAAGGAGCTTTGCTTCTTGGAAAGGAGCTGTAAGATGGACTGGGCAATAGTTATTGAAACAGTTATAAAATCTATTATTGTTCTCTCAGTAGTAGCTGGTATGGCAGCATTTGCTACATTTATTGAGAGGAAGGTTTTAGCTTATATGCAAAGACGACTTGGACCTATGAATGTAGGGCCTCATGGAGTTTTGCAACTTGCAGCAGATGGTATTAAGCTTTTTACAAAAGAGGATATTGTACCTCAAAATGCAGTAAAACCTATATTTAAATTTGCGCCTGTTATTGCACCTGCTTGTGCTTTTACAGCCATGGCAGCGGTACCATTTTTTCCAGAGTTTACTGTGTTTGGTTATACAATAACACCAATCATTTCTGATATAAACATAGGTATTTTATTTGTAATGGGAGTTGCATCAGCTGGTATGTATGCACCACTTCTTGCAGGTATGAGTAGTACAAATAAATGGGCACTTTTGGGAGCTGCTAGAACTGTTATACAACTTTTAAGTTTTGAAGTTGTTTCTGGTCTTGCTCTTTTAGCACCTGTTATGATGATAGGTTCACTTTCTCTTATAGATATAAATGATTATCAAATTGGTGGTATAGGGTCTTGGTTAGTTTGGTCACAGCCAATGGCATTTTTACTTTTTGTAATTGCGGGTTTTGCTGAGACAAATAGAACACCATTTGATTTGATTGAGTATGAAGCTGAGATAGTTTCAGGTTATGCAACAGATTATTCTGGTATGAGATGGGGACTATTTTTTGTTGGTGAGTATGCCAATATGATAACAGTATCGTTTTTAGTAAGTATCGTTTTCTTGGGTGGTTATAATCCTCTTTGGATTATCCCAGGTGCTATTATGATACTGCTTAAAATATCTGCTTTTATATTTTTATTTTTATGGGTTAGAGCTGCTTGGCCTCATGTGAGACCAGACCAGATGATGTGGCTTTGTTGGAAGATATTGATGCCTTTAGCGCTTATCAATATTCTGATTACTGGCATAGTGCTTATATAGGAGGGCATAGATGAGTTTAGAACAATTTAGCAAAAGAGATGCATCTCCTGGGTATGTTTTTTATAATGCCGAAGAGAGACCAAAAACTTCATGGGAGTTTTTCAAACGTGGCTTTAGTCGTGCAGTAAAAGGAGAGCTTTTTGTAGGACTTAAAATTGTCCTTGTGGAGATGTTTAAAAAGGGTAATACTCATACAGTTTCATATCCTCAAGAGAAGATAGAGATGGCACCAAGATATAGAGCTATACATAAGCTTTTAAGACTTCAAGAGAGTGGAAGTGAAAGATGTATAGGTTGTGGTCTTTGTGAAAAGATATGTATTGCAAATTGTATTAGAATGGAAACCAAGATAGATGAAAACTCTAGAAAAGAGGTTTCACAATATACAATTAACTTTGGAAGATGTATCTATTGTGGATACTGTGCTGAAGTTTGTCCAGAACTTGCTATCGTTCATAGTGGTGACTATGAAAATGCAAGTGAACAACGAGCACATTTTGGATTAAAAGAAGATATGTTAACTCCTTTAGATGAGTTTAAAGCCAACAAACAAAAAGAGTTTCCTGGATTTGGTGCATTAAGCGATGATGCAGACTCTTTTGTTAAAAAAACACCATTAGCGTATTGAGGTTACTATGTTTGAAGTTATAGCATTTTATACATTTTCAATCCTAACAATTATAATGTTTGGGATTGTTGTTTTAAGTAAAAATGCACTCTATGCGATGAGTGCATTGGCAGGTGGGATGATTTTTATAGCGGGCTTTTTCTTCCTATTGGGAGCAGAGTTTCTTGGAGTTGTTCAGATAGTGGTTTACTCTGGTGCAGTTATGGCACTTTATGCATTTGGTATGATGTTTTTTGATACAACTAGAGATGTTAAAGAGAATATTCACTATAAAAAAGTACTTTATACATTGGCGATTATTGCAGCTGTTTTAATAGTTGTTATTATGAGTGCTCCAATATATTCAGCTAACATTGAGGCACTTTATCCTTCTTCTATAGAGGGAGTTGGAAACATTCAAATGGTTGGATTAGTTCTATTTACAAAGTATCTTATACCATTTGAACTAGCAGCAGTTATGCTTCTTGTTTCTATGATATCAGGTATTGTACTTGTAGGAAAAAGGATGGAGATGAATCTTACAGAAGAGGATAACGATGAAGAGAAAGGGGAGATAATATGATAACTTTAACTCACTATTTAGTTCTCTCTGGAATTCTTTTTAGTATTGGACTTGTTGGTGTTATGAAGAGAAAAAATCTTTTAATGCTTTTTTTCTCAACAGAGATTTTGTTAAATGCAGTTAATATTGGCTTTGTAGCAGTTTCACATTATTACGGTGACTTAAGTGGTCAAATGTTTGCATTTTTTATAATAGCAGTGGCAGCTAGTGAGATAGCTGTTGGTCTTGGTTTATTGGTTCTTTGGTATAAAAAGACTGGTTCAACTAATCTTGATACATTATCGATTATGAAAGGGTAATACAATGGAAAAATATTTATATATTGCACTTTTTGCACCGATAGTTAGCTCACTAGTAACAGCACTTTTTGCACAAATACCTAAGAAACTTTATGTAGGGATTTTTGCTTCAGCAATGATTTTCATCTCTTTTGTTGCATCAATGATACTTCTTAATTATGTTAACGAAGATGTGATTGTACATGTAAAACTGATGGATTGGATAAGTGCAGGAAATCTTTCTATCCCATTTGGTTTTGTAGTTGATCAAGTTTCAGTAATTATGATGGTAACAGTCTCTTTAGTTTCAACGATAGTTCATATTTATTCCATAGGGTATATGGAACATGATGAGAGTTTTAATAGATTTTTCTCTTGGCTTTCAGCATTTGTTTTTTCAATGATGATTTTAGTTATGAGTGATAACTTTGTAGGACTTTTTATAGGTTGGGAAGGCGTTGGGCTTTGCTCTTGGGGACTTATTGGATTTTGGTATAAAAAACACAGTGCATCATGGGCGGCAAATGAAGCGTTTATTATGAATAGAATTGCTGA
>CAZBPU010000048.1:0-13304 GCA_964493845.1 uncultured Sulfurospirillum sp. | reverse complement strand
AGATATAGATACTAATCTATATTATATTTAGAAGAGGCATTAAGTCTCTTCTAATACTCTTTTAACTATTTCTTTATAGTAATTTTTTACACTCTGTGTACCTAGAGAGATAGGTATTTCCCCTTTATCTGATAATTCTTGAATGTTTATATCTAGTGGTATTTGTCCTAAGAAATTTAGATTATATTTTTTGCATATATTTTTACCACCATTTTTTCCAAATATGTCATATCTTATTTTAGTATCTGGTGCTATGAAATAACTCATATTTTCAATTATTCCTAAAATGTTTACATGTACATCTTTAAACATCATTACTGAACGACTTACATCATCACATGATAATGCTTGAGGCGTTGTGACTAAAATTGCTCCAAATAGAGGTAGCTCTTCTGCCATGCTGAGTTGTATGTCACCTGTTCCTGGTGGCATATCTATGATTAAAAAATCTAGCTCACCCCAATCTACATCTTCTAAAAACTGCATTAAAGCAGAGATAGCGACTGAGCTTCTCCATACTAAAGGAGTATCTTCTGAAGGAGTTGTAAATCCAACACTTATAACTTTAACGCCAAAGTTTTCATGTGGGACTATTTTATTGTTTTTATTCCACTTTATTTTTTCATTTTCTATACCAAAAAGTCTTGGAATACTTGGACCATATATATCTGCATCAAGGAGACCAACTTTATATCCTTTTTGGGCTAATGCTACTGACAAATTTGCACTTACTGTACTTTTACCAACGCCACCTTTTCCACTACTAATGACAATTACTTTTTTAGCATAGGGAGCTCTATTGTTTGGATTTTTTGTTGAGCCATACTCTAGTTTTTTTATAACTTGTTGCTTATCCATAGTATTGTATTAGCCTTTTGATAGAGTTTAATTTTTTTAACCACCCTAAAATAATAAAAGAACTATTCTTATAATTTTGGCGGAGTTGTTGATATTTTTTTTCTTTTTTTTCGATAAGCTTTAGTAGCTCATTTATTAATTCTTTTTGTATCGTATTTTTTTTTACATAAATAAATAGTTCTTTTAGTATTAAAGAACGTTTTTTATAAGGTAGTTGTATTCCTAAGGTCTTACCAATTTGTACTATATCGTAGGTACTTAAATAGTTTGCACTTATTGTAATAGATAGAAGTGATATTTCTAAATTAGAACTATGCATTCTCTAGTCTTATTTTTGCACATATACTAACATCTTTTGAGATATCATTTGCCAATTTTTGTAGAGTTTTTTTTGAAGTAGATTTATTTTGAGCTACTCTTAGCCTTACCATTTTGTCTATATCATCTGCCAATATATTTAAGTATTTAGAAGGTACTGAAGAGTTACCAGATAGTCCATCTCTTACTATTTTTTCATCTGAAAAAAGTTTTATCAATATATTGGTTGGAGTATTTTCATTGGTTGCTACTAAGGCACGAACTAGGTTTATATTATCTTTTGAGAGTTTTATGAGAACATCTATGGGAGTTTTAGGGTTTTTAGCTACTGCCCAACGAATTGACATATCTTCTGATTGAGAATCAAGTATAAGTTTTTCTTCTATCATTATAATTCTTTAATTATTTGTTTTTTTAATATTAACCAAATATAGATAGAATTTAGCATAATTAGAAAATTCTATATATCCCTAGATACTAAAAGTATAAAACAGTAACAAAGTAGTAATTTTTACAATCTTAATAAGATTTTATGAACGTCTTAAGTCAAGTGATATTAGAATGAAAAGATTGTATAATTAAAACATGAATTTATTTATTGGGAGATAATAGTGGCAAGTAATAGAGAAAATTTATTTTGTGTTTTATATATACAATTTTTTGCTTGGCATTACTCTATCATAAAGAAGGCATTTAAATGAAACGAAGAAATTTTCTGAAATTATCAGGTGCCACAGCTACAATAGTACTGTCTGAGGGTTATTTATTTGCAAAAACAGATGCAATTTTTATTGAAAATAGTAAAGAAAATTATCCAAATGCAACTTATACAGAAAATATGTATAGAAATGAATTTAGATTTTCATATGGAAAAAAAGAAGAACATGGATATGCTTATCATTGTGTGAGTTGCCATGGAAATTGTGCATGGGAAGTCTGGACAAATAATGGTGTAGTAACAAGAGAAAATCAATCTGCAAAATATCCATCAACAAACTCAAAAATACCTGATTTTAATCCACGTGGATGTAATAAAGGGGTGCAACACTCTCAAGTAATGTATGAAAAAGATAGGATTTTATATCCTATGAGGAGAGTAGGAGAAAGAGGTGCTGGACAATGGGAAAGAATTAGTTGGGATGAGGCTGCTACAGAAGTTGCAAGTAAAATTTGGGATGTTATGACTGATGAAGATAGAGGTCCAGGTAAACTTATGGTTTATGTGGGAGCAGGGCTTGTTACAGAAGGACGTCGTGCTGCACCTTGTAGGTTCTCTACTCAGTTAGGAGCAGTTAAAATTTATCCTGCTTCATATCTTGGAGATATGTTTAGTGGAGCTGCTATTGCTTATGGCAATGGAAATCTTGGCTGTACTTATGATTTTTTATATACAGTGAATACAGCTGTCTTTTGGGGATGTAATCCAAGTGTTTCTCGCATACCTGATGCACATTTTGTTTGGGAAGGAAAGTATAATGGTGCAAAGGTTATCGTTATCACTCCAGAATTTAATGCTAGTGCACGTGCAGCTGACTTATGGATACCTATAAAAGCAGGTAGCGATAATATACTTGCGATGAGTGTAATCTATGAGATACTCAATAGTAAAATGTTCAAACCTGAATTTATGAAAAATTATACAGATTTAACTTTTTTGGTTCGTAAAGATAATAAAAAAATGTTAAGAAGAAGTGAATTAGAACAGTCTATAGATGGAGAAGAGTATAAAAAATTTAAAGAGCAATTTTATTGTTGGAATGTAAAAGAGGATAAATTGGCTCTTATGCCAGGAACAATGGGTAGTGATATAAAAACTCTTCGTTTAAGTGACTTCAATATAGACCCTGCATTAGAGGGTGAGTGGAAAATAGAGATAGATGGAGAAGAGGTTGAAATAACTACAGCTTTTGAAGTATTTAAAAAGAGTGCAGATAATTTTAATCCAGAAGTAACACAAATAGATACAGGAGTACATCCAGATACTGTAAGACAACTTGCACGTGATATTGCTCTTCCAAAGGTAGTAGAGATTACAACAGGATTTAGTTTAAATAAATATTTCAATGGAATTATGAGCAGTTGGAACATAGCATCTATTTGTGGTATTACAGGACGTATGGGACCTTATGGTGGGTTAAATACTGAAAATGAGTTTCAATTAGATGGCATGGAGCAATTAAGTGGATTTAGTGGAAAATATAAATCAAGATTTGGTTCAGGTTTTGTGGGAGAGTTTATCTTTGGTGATGGTATGAATACTTTTGATGAGTATTTTAAAGATGAAGATATAAAACGAGCACAAAATGGCATGAGTAAGTTTGAGTATATGCGAGTAGTAAATAAGATGCTTGAAGAAGGAACTGATGGTAAAGAAAAAAATGCTAAACCTCATTGGAGCCCAGATGTTGCACTTATAGTTGCTGATTCTAAATTTAGAAAAAATAAAGGAACAAGTTATCGAGAAGCATTTTTAAAGAAGATGAAGTATTTTGCTTACGTAGATACTCGTATGAGTGAAACAGCTGTTTATGCAGATATACTTCTTCCTGCAAAAAGTCATTATGAAGTTTGGGATTTGAGAAGTTCTCCTGGCTATCATAGATTTACAAATTTAGCTCAACCAGCAGATAATTTAAAAAGAGTAGGCGAAGCGATGGATGAGTGGAGCATGTTTAGTTTGTTTGCAAAAAAGCTTCAAGAGATTGCAAATATGCCAGAAAATATAGATAAAGCTATAGTAGTTGATGATGAGATGTATGCAAGAGATGGTTTTCATGACTTAGCAAATTTTTATAAAGAGTATACAAATACAGATGAAGATAGCGAAAGTAAAATGGAACCACACTTAGGTACAGATAAACAAGCAGTTATAGCTGCACTAGAAAATGTAGAACAATATAAACCTTGGACATTGGAGAAGATGTACAAAAATGGAGGCTTTTTACAGTTAAATGAAAAAGCGGCAAAAAGTTCACCTCTTTATTCTGACCGTCCTTTTAACTCTAATGAAGACCATATTTATAAGTTTTTACCATTTGAAACGCTTAGTGGACGTCAAACTTTTTATGTAGATCATGAGCTTTATATAGAGATGAATGCTATGACAAACACAGGTATGAAAGGTATTCGTCCCAATAGTGCATTACATCCATTTGTAATGATGACACCACATGCAAGATGGTCTATTAATTCAAGTTATAAATCTAGTCGAACTTTGCAACGTTTACAACGTGGTAAACCCTATATTCAAATTAATCGTGAAACTGCAAAGATAAAAGATATCAATGATGGTGATGAGGTAAGAGTATATAATCAGCTTGGTGAGTTTTATGCTATGGCTAAAGTAAGTTCGTCTTGTCCTCCTGATGGTTTGGTTATGGAGCATGGTTGGGAGCCTTATATGTATAGAGATAAAAAAGGTCATAATGAAATAGTACCAACAGGATTAAATTTGCTTGAGATGGCAGATGGTTGGGGGCATTTGAAATTTGGTAGGCTATGGGATGGTAATCAATATGCCTATGATGGAGCAGTAAACTTTGAAAAAGCAGAAGTAAGATGAGTAGTAGACAACTAGCAATGGTAATGGACTTAAATAAATGTATCGGCTGTCAGACTTGTACTGTTGCTTGTAAAACACAATGGACAAATAGAAATGGCCGTGAGTATATGTACTGGAATAATGTGGAAACATTTCCAGGCTCTGGTTATCCTAAAAAATGGCAAGAATCTGGTGGTGGTTTTGATGCGGCTGGAGACTTGAAACCAGGAATTATACCTACTATTGAGAGTGATTATGGTGTACCTTGGGATTATAACTATGAAGAGCTTGCAAAAGGATTGGAATTTAGTCCAAGTATTGAGCCAACTTGGGGGCCAAATTGGGATGAAGATGAAGGTGCTGGGAATTTTCCTGAAGATAACTATTTTTTTTATATTCCACGTATCTGTAATCACTGTAGTAATCCAGGATGTTTAAGTGCTTGTCCAAGAGATGCTGTATTTAAGCGTGACCAAGATGGTGTTGTTTTAGTAGATTTGGATAGATGTCAGGGATATAGGTACTGTATTGCTGGTTGTCCTTATAAAAAAATCTATTTTAACCCTAAGATAAGTAAGTCAGAAAAGTGTATTTTATGTTTTCCTAGAATTGAGCAAGGATTGCCACCAGCATGTGCACAACAATGTGTTGGGCGTATAAGATTTGTAGGTTTTTTAGATGATGAAGATAGTCAAGTTTATAAACTAGTACATAAATATAAAGTAGCATTACCTCTAAGAAGTGACTATGGAACAGAACCAAATGTATATTATGTTCCACCGACTGAAGCACCTCCTAAATTTGATGCTAATGGTAAGATTATTGAGGATAGTACGAGGATTCCTATTGTAGAGCTTGAAAAGCTTTTTGGAGAGGAAGTTCGAGGAGCTATCAAAACTGTAAAAGATGAGATTAAAAAACGTAAAGAGACAGGTGAGAGTGAATTGATGGATTTACTAATAGCATATAATCATGATGATATGTTTAGGCTTGATAATGACTATTATCAAGATTATGCAAAAAAGAGTAAACTTTCACCATTTAAATTAATAGATACAAGGTATAGTAGTGGAAAAAACAGTAAATCAATGAAATTCTTTAATCCTTCCAGTAGTGAGGCATATTAGTGAAAAGATTCTTAAAAATAACAATGATAGTATGTTTATTAAGTAGTTTACTTTTAGCAAATGAGACAATAAAAGCTATGAAAGTACCTGGAAATGTATCAGATATAAGTCCAACTTCAAAAGCTTGGCTTAGTGCTACTTATCAAAATGTTATTTTATATCCACAAACAACAATTAAGACAAATGATAGAGATGCAAATGAGTTAAATATAAATAATGGAGCAAAAAAAGTAAGAGTAAAAGCTATCTATGATGGTAAAAATATCTCATTTTTAATCAAGTGGAAAGATAGTACACAAAGTATTCAAGATACTTATAGCTCAACAGTATATGCAGATGGATTTGCAATGCAATTTCCTGTGGAGTATAAAAATGTAGATAGGCTTCCTTATATTGGTATGGGTAGTAAAGGAAGAGCAGTTATAATTCATCTTCAAAAAGCTACAGGCGATATTTATGAGCCAAATGGTGGAGATGATGTTTACTATCAAATAAATGAAGATAATCAAAATGTATTTGAAGAGGAGTTACAAAAGTATATAGATGAAGTAAAATCAAGAGCAATAAATGATTACCAAAGAGTATTTATCTCTGAGGGATTTCGTTCTATGACACAGATAAAAGACAATAGTACTATTGGTAAAATGCAGATGATTTATAAAAATGGTTACTGGAGAGGTTCTCTTTCTCGTCCATTAAAGGCTGAGTATTTAAATCTTAATAGTAGTGTATTTCCTATAGCATTTGCAGTTTGGGATGGAGATAAAAAAAATAGGGCAGGATTAAAATTACTGAGTTCTTGGATTAAAGTTAATCTAGTTGGTAAAAGTGGAGAAAATAAAATAGCAATAGATTTAAATAGTGAAGTAAAAGGTGATGTTGTCAATGGAGCAAAAATTGCTCAAAACAATTGTACGGCTTGTCATAGATATAAAGATATAGATATGGCTCCAGATTATATGGCACCTAATCTTACTAATATAGGTGGTTATGCAACAACTGAATATCTTATGGAGTCTATTATTGATCCAAATGCGGTTATAGTCCCAGGATACAATAGAAATGCACACAAAAATTTTTATTGGTATGAGTTGGATGAGGATGGAGTTAGAACTTCTATAATGCCTAGTTATGACTGGTTAGATAAAAAAAGTAGAGAAGATTTAGTCGCTTTTTTAAAAACTCTTAAAGCAGAGGTAAAGTAATGAAAAAAATAGTTTTAATTTCATTACTACTTTTATTTGCCTCTTTTCTTAGTGCAGAAGATACTAAAGAGGGTTTTTTAACTTCAAAATGGTGTGCTGAAAATAGTATTTTTTCTGATTGCCCTTTAGAAAGTGTAGTATGTGGTTATGAAGATTGCTATAAAGAGTGGGATTTTAGCCAAAAACAGATTGATGAACTTGTTCTTTATGTATATGATGAGGATAGATATTACAATATAAAATTAGCAGGTCTTAAAAGATATGAACTTGATATAGCGATAAATAGAGACAAGGTTAAAATAATCGGAGATATTGTTGGAGATATTATTTTTGCACAGAGAGTTGAAGTTCCACCGCAACCTAAAAAGAGTCTTTTTAAGGAGTGTTTGTAAATGCAAAAAAAGAGTAGGTCTTTTATTTATGAATTTCTCTCTACAATATTTTTAGATGTTATGAATCAAAAACTAATTGATCAGTTAAATGATAATGAAGAACTTTTAAAAATGATATCTTTAGATGCTTTTTTATTGTTTAAAGAAACATCAAATAATGAGTTGAAAAAACTTTTAAATATAGATTTTACTTCTTTATTTTTGATGAATTCTATACCTATTGAATCATTTGTACTTGATAATAAAGATGAGGTACAAGTAGGTCTTCAAAACCCTGTTATGCAGTTGTATTTTAACCATGGATATAAACTAGATATGACTAAGTCTAAAGTAAATGCACCTGATCATATAGCAATAGAGTGTGCATTTATACAAAATCTTATTGAAAATGATGAAAAAGAAGTTCAGATAAAATTTTTAGAAAATCATATTTTAAAATGGGCTCCAATATATCTTTTAGGAATTAAAGATATGGCTAAAACACATTTTTATAGAGATTTATGTGATTTTGCAGCAGAATTTTTTATAGCTGATTATGATTATTTGTTAGAATCATAATATTAAAATATTTATTTTTGTATTAGATACGCTATAATTTATAAAAAGGAAATTTTATGAGTAGACTGGTTTTGATTATTTTATCTATATTTTTGCCACCTTTAGCAGTTTTTTTCAAAAAAGGTATTATGCCTGCTTTTTGGATAAATCTTATATTGACACTAATCTTTTTTATACCAGGAGTTGTTCATGCTTTATGGGTAGTTACGAAAGATAGTAGTAGATAAAACTTTTGTTTACAGAGAAAAATTTACCTCGCCTTATAGTTGCAACACCTATAGTATTTGTACTGCTTTTTGCATTGTTTATTATCTATTTTTTTATCAATTCTCAGTATGGAAATTTTCAAAAAGAGAGTATGGAGTTAGAAAAAGAGTACCTTTTTAAACAGAAAAATATATTAAAAAATGAAAACAATAAAATAATAGAGTATATAAAATATCATAGAGAAGTAGAGAAAAAGAGAATTCATAATGAACTAAGAAAAATTTCAAAAAGTGGATTAAAAATAGAAAATAGTTTTTATGAAGAGTATGAAAAAAAAGCGATAGAAGATTTGAAATCAAGAGTTGTTGATTGGGTTCAAACTGTTAGATATGGTGAAAATGGTTATGTTTGGATACATGATACTTCCCATCATCTTATAGCTCATCCATTTAGAACTTATGATATAGGTGTTGATGATACTAACAATACAGATTCTACTGGAGCAAAGATATTTCAGAAGTTTATTAATGTAGCTACCCATAATGAAAAAGGTGGTTTTGTAGAGTACTATTGGGCAAAACCAGAGTTTGGGGCACCTAGAAAAAAGATAGGTTTTTTGCAGTTAGATAAAGAGTGGGGTTGGGTAATAGGTACTGGTTTATATGTTGATGATATTGAGCTTTCTATTACTAAAAAGAAGTTACTTTTAGAACAGAAAATAGATAAGTATGTTCGTATTATCTTACTAACTGCACTTACTTTGATGATTGTTTTGGGTGTTGTGAGTTATTTTATATCAAGATATATTGCACAGATTTTTACAAGCTACAGAGAAAAAGTATATAAAAAAGAACAAGCTTTAAAAGAGTTCAACAAGATGCTTACTAGTAGAATAAATGAAGCTTTAAAAGAGGCAAAAGAGAAAGACCAAGCACTACTTCATCAATCTAGACTTGCTCAAATGGGGGAGATGATAAGTATGATAGCACATCAGTGGCGTCAACCTTTGTGTGAAATATCTGGGATTTTTATGGAGATGGAGACTGCAGCTAAGTTTGATAAAGCAGATAAAAAATTTATAAAAAATGAAGTACAAGATGGTAATAAAATTGTTTCATACATGTCAAAAACAATAGATGATTTTAGAGATTTTTTTAAACCTGCAAAAACAAAAGAGAAGTTTAGTTTAACTGGGGCATGTGAAGAGGCAATAACTTTAGCAAGTGCAAGTTTGAAAAATAGAGATATTAAACTATCTCTACATGTAGATAAAGATATATATGTGAGTGGATATGCTTCAGAGTTTGCCCAAGTGATTTTAAATTTGATATTAAATGCAAAAGATGTTTTGATAGAGAGAGCTATAGAAAAACCACAAATTACTATTGTAATAGAAAAAGGGGAAGTTATAGTAAGTGATAATGGTGGTGGAATTGATGATGAGATTATAGACAGGGTTTTTGAACCATATTTTAGTACTAAAAAAACAACAGGAACAGGTCTTGGATTATATATGTCAAAAATGATAATACAAGAGAATATGAGTGGAAAAATCTCTGTTACAAATAGTGATAGTGGAGCTAAGTTTTGTATAAAAATTTAAGTATTCTTTGTGTTGAAGATGAGGTTGGAGTGAGAAAACATCTGGTAAATACATTGGATTATTACTTTAAAAATGTATATGAAGCTAGTAATGGAGAAGAGGGTTTAAGACTATACCATGAGCTTAATCCAGATATTATATTATGTGACATACAGATGCCCATTATGGATGGGATTGAGATGATTAAACTTATACGAAAAGACGACATAATCACGCCTATAGTACTTTTAACAGCACACAATAGTGAAGAGTATTTAATGAAACTTATTAACCTTCATGTGCAACATTTTATACTAAAGCCAGTTAATGCTAAGAATTTAGAAGAGGGTATAGCAAATGCTCTTCAAGGAAAATATACGGGAGATTTGCTACTGGCAGAGGGTATATTTTTAAATATAGATAGTTCTTCTCTATTAGTTGATGAAAAAGAGATAAGTTTGAGTTTAAGAGAAGTAAGATTTTTGACACTTTTAGCTCAAAATAGGCTTATTCGTTATGATGAGATTGAAAATGAACTGTGGAGTGAAAAAGCTATGAGTTTTGATGCTCTAAAGAGTTTTATTAGAGATTTGAGGAAAAAACTGCCTTTTGAAATTATAGAAAATATACCGCAAGTTGGTTACAAATTGTTACATAGATAGAATTTTTTTTTTACAAATAGAACTTTTTATATTTCCCCCACTATTTCCCCACTTAGCTTTATTAGAATAAGATAAATTCTAAAGGAGAAAATATGTTAAAAAAAGTAGCTTTACTTGTTGGTGCAACGGCACTATTAGTTGCAGGAAATGTTAAGTTGGATTTAAATGCAAAGTATGGAGCAAATAACTTTCATACAAAAGGTGCAGAGAAATTTGCAAGTTTGGTTAGTAAGTATACGAATGGTAGTGTAAAAATCACAGTTCATGCTGGTAGCTCTTTGGTTAAAGGTAACCCTTTAAAGGCTGTTAAAGATGGTACAGCTCCAATGACAGATATGTTTATACCATTTACAAGTGGTGGAGGTAAGGTTTTTGGAATATCTGCTCTTCCTTTTGTAGCTTCAAGTTATGATGATGCTTATAGACTTTATCAAATTTCAAAACCAGCATACGATAAGGTAGCAAAAAAGTGGAATCAAAAGATGCTTTATGCTGTAACTTGGCCACCAAGTGGAATCTATACAATGAAACCTATAAATTCTACTAAAGATTTTGCAGATATAAAAGCAAGAACTTATGATAAAAACTCAGCAAACTTTGTAAAGATGGCTGGAGGTAATGCCGTTGCTCTTCCATGGGGAGAGGTTTACTCAGCACTTCAAACAGGTATGGTAAATGGCGTTGTAACATCATCAGCAAGTGGAAAAGATGGTAAGTTATGGGAAGTTTTAAAGAACTTTACTAAAATTGGTTATGCATATCCTCTTCAAGCAGTAACTATCAATCTTGATTACTGGAACTCTTTAAGTAAAGACCAACAATCTGCAATGCTAAAAGCAGCTAAAGAGATTGAAGCAATGCAATGGGAAGAGAGTAAAAAAGAAGATGCAATTGCTCTTAAAATGTTAGCTGATAATGGTATGAAAGTAAGTGAGCCAAGTGCAACTTTAAAAGCTGAACTAGATGCTATTGGAAAAAAATTACTTGCTAAGTATTTAGAAGATGCAAATTCTGGAATAAAAAAGATTTTCGCTGAGTATAAGTAATGTTTTGGCTTGAATCACTAAATAGTAAGCTCTCCAAAGGGGGAGCTTACATTTCATCGATACTTTTTGTTTCTCTTGTTGTGTTGGTTATGACAGAGATTATTGGGCGGTCATTTTTTGATTACTCAACTATGCTTGCTGATGAATACAGCGGATACTTTTACCTTGGAGCAGTTTTTTTTGGCTTGGCTTATACCTTCAATGATAGTGGTCATATCAGAATAAATATAATAACTTCAAGACTTAGAAAAAAAACTCAACGATATATTGATATCTTTGCAGGTGTTTTGGCAACTTCTATACTAAGCTATGCTCTTTATTATACTTATTTATTCATGGTAGATTCTAAAGAGATGGATATGCTTAGTGAAGCAGTATCAGAAACACCTCTTTGGCTTACTCAAATTCCTATGACTATAGGTATGAGTCTATTTGTTTTTGCTTCGTTTGTTTTTACACTTAAAAGGATTTTTAATGATAAGTGATCCTTTAGTTTTATCTGTTGTATTGATTGGCATAATGTTTTTTTTCCTACTTAGTTCTATCTGGATTGGTGCATCTTTAATGCTTACTGGAATTGCTGGTATGTTTTTGTTTGAACATAATTTACCACCTGCTATTAGCCTTTTCCAAAAAGCAGGTGATTTACTAGCTGGGTCTATGTATGACTCTATGAATTCTTGGTCACTTGCAGCATTACCTATGTTTATATTGATGGGCGAGATTTTATACCACTCTTCTATATCTACAAGATTGTTAAATGGTCTTATGCCTTGGCTCACAAAAGTACCAGGACGTCTTTTACATGTAAATGTTGCAGCTTGTTCTTTGTTCGCGGCAGTTTCTGGCTCCTCAGCAGCTACAACAGCAACTGTTGGAAAGATAACACTTAAAGAGCTAAAAGAGAGAGGCTATAGTAAAAAACTTGCTATTGGTTCACTTGCAGGAAGTGGAACACTTGGCTTTTTGATACCTCCAAGTTTGATTATGATTATTTATGGTGTACTTTCTGATGTATCTATAGGTAAACTTTTTATCGCTGGAGTCTTTCCTGGACTTCTTCTTGCTACTTCTTATTCTTTTTATATTATGTTTATATCAAGTATTGATAAAACAACAGTTCCTGTAACGCAAGAGAAATTTACTAATTTAGATAGACTTAACTCTTTAAAGGACTTAGCACCTATATTTTCTTTAATAATTCTGGTTATGGGGAGTATTTATGGAGGTTTTGCAACTCCTACGGAAGCAGCAGCTCTTGGTGTTGTAGGAGCAATTATATTGGCTCTATTTTTTAAAAGTTTTAATTGGACTATTTTTAAAGAATCACTTTTTAATGCAGTAAAAACTACAGTAATGATTAGTTTTATTATCATTGGGGCTGGTTTTTTATCTCAAGTGGTTGGTTTTTTAGGAATTGCAAGAGCTATAAGTGAGTTTATTGGCGGGCTTGGTCTTTCACCTTATATGCTTATATTGGTTATTGGGCTTATGTATATTGTTCTTGGTATGATACTTGATGGTATATCGATTGTTGTTATGACTTTGCCTATTGTGCTTCCTATAATTGTAATGGCTGGGTTTGATCCTCTTTGGTTTGGTATATTTTTAGTTTTTATGGTGGAACTTTCTCAGATAACTCCTCCAGTTGGATTTTCTTTGTTTGTTATTCAAAGTATATCAGGCGAAAAAATTAGTTATATTTTAAAAGCTACTTTTCCATTTTTTATCATTATGATTCTAATAGTAATGGTAGTAACAATCTTTCCTGAGATAGTTACATACTTACCTGCTAAAATGGTGGGATA
>CAZBPU010000047.1:0-13332 GCA_964493845.1 uncultured Sulfurospirillum sp. | reverse complement strand
ATCCAAGCACATGGTGCAGAGCTTCTTTATCTAAAAGCTTACTATCGTGATAAGTTATGGACAGTTGAAGCTGGAGATGTTGCCGCTTCATTAAACCCATATATTTTCAGTGGAAGTGTGAAAGGTCTAAAAGCTGTTTATAAATCAGAACAAAAGAAGCGTACATGGAACTATACTGTTATAACTGGTGCAAAAACTTCTTCATGGCGAGACCTTATGGAAGATGGGAAAGATGAAACAGCTACAGATTATGCAGGAGCTTTTGAGGCTAAGTATATATATGAGCGTTCCAGAGAGATAGCTTTTAGTATTGCTGCTCTTGATGCCAATGACAATAATGTATCGAAAAATGGCTATGGATTAGGGGTTGATGGTAAGTGGAGATTTAACAAGTATGTTACTTTAAAAGGACGTGCCGCATTTACAGATGGTAAGGCAGATAACAATTCATCAGCAGCTGGAGCTTTTTATTTAAAGCTTTTAACAAGACCAGTTTTAAAATCTGTAAAAAGTAATTTTATTTACCAAAGGGTAGATTCAGATTTTGTCTCTTTTGGAGGAAATGGAGCTGCGGATAAAGAGCAGATAGAAAACTCAACAACTTGGAAAATCAACAAAGAATTTCGAGTTCGTATGGATTTGAAATATAACCACAATAACTTAGATGGAAAAGCAACAGATGGTACGCAAAATACTTATTATGAAGCAGTTTCTCTTTCATATAAACCAAGTTTTATAAAAAGAGGAAACTTTAACTTTAGAGTTTCAAATAAAGATATAACTGATAATGTAAAAGATACAAATCGATTAACTGCTGGAGTAGATTTCAATCTTCGTCAAAAAAGTGGTTGGAGATATGGTGCTGGATATGATTATAGCAATCAAGATGATAACAATGCATCAAGTTCAATAACACATACTATAAAAGCACTTATCGGTTATAAACAAAAACTTAGTAAAGAGAGTTCTTACAGATTTACTGCTCGACCGAGTTATCAAATTATAGAGAATTCTCAAGATAAAATAGGTTTTAAATTAGATGCTGGTTATGTTTATAACAAAAGGCTTTCAGCTAATATTTTGTATATAATAAATGATACAGATTATGATGATTCAGGTTCAAATAATACTCAAAACGTAACGTATCAGTTTAGAACTACCTATAAATTAGATGCCAAAGGTAAAAATGTATTAAGATTTCTTTTAGAAAAAAGAGATGTTAATGTAGATGCGACTCCAGATAGTACTTACAATGAATACAAAGGAAAAGTCTCACTTGTGATGAACTTTTAAAATATTTACACGGGAAGAACACTTAGTTCTTTCCGATCTCTATAGTGCAATATTATTGCAATGCATTTGCAATTTGTTTGTGTTACTATTCTTTAAGATTGTTAAAAAGAGGACGATATCATGAAAAAAATAATTGTATTTTTATTAAGTTCTATTTGCATGTTTGCAAATATAGGTACTGTTGTGGATGTAGTTGGTAGCTCAACTTTAGTTAGAGAAGGAAAAATTCAAAATATAGTTCCGAAGCTACAAATAGAAGAGCATGATATCTTATATACTGGAAAAAATGCTAAATTAAAACTTATTTTTAAAGACAATACAGTTGTCTCTTTGGGAGAAAAAACATCTTTTGAAGTAGATAGTTATTTTTATGAAGATAACAATAAAAAATCAAAGATAAAATTTAAAGTATTAAAAGGTTTTTTTAAAACAGTAACAGGCAAGATTAGTAAAGTAGCCCCTCAAAGATTTAAACTTCAAACTAAAAATGCAACCATAGGGATAAGAGGGACTGTTTTTGCTGCCGAAGTTGGTGATAATGTGGATGTCACAATTTGTACAGACGGTACAATTGTCATAACAACAGATACGGGAACTTATGAGCTAAACAAGGGAAGTGTAGCAAGAGTTTCTAAAAACATAACTCCTCAAATCTCAAAATACACTCAAAAAGTAAAACAAGATATTATAAAAAAATCTGGTTGGCATGGAAGCATGAGTGAAGCTGAACTTAGAGAGTACATTAAAAATGAATTTAAAGAGCCTCAAAGAAGCCAACTTCTTGGAGCAATAGAAAATATATTTAAAAAAGATAGTGATACAGGTCGAAAAAGAAAAAACTCAAAAAAAGAGATTTTTAAAGATGGAGATAATTTAGGATTTATTGATGATATTAGTATAAATGATAGAGATTTTGATACTTTAGAGCAAAGAACAATAGAGTTTTATCCTGAAGACTTAAAAGATGGAAAAGTTATAGTAGAAGGGCTTTTAGAGAGTAACTCAAAAACAGTTTCAGTAGACAAACTCTCCGTTGCAGTTAGCATAGATGGTGGTGAGAGTTGGAGGATTTCAAAAGGACATAAAGAATGGAGTTACAGTTTTCGACCAAAGCTTGGGAAAACTTATGAGTTTTCTCTAAAAGTTGTGATGTCAGAAGATGAAAACACTCTACCAACTGATGACACTTTTGATATTCCTGATATTCTCAATATTGGTGGTTATATATTGACACTAGGAGATAGTGTAAGATTTGAAGATGGAAAACTCAGTGGCAACGGTTCACTTTTTATACCAATATTGCAAAGGATTAGTTCAGATTATAGATTAAATATAAATTTTGAAAACTTAGAATTTGCAAACAATATAGTAACTTCTGGTCAAATTGAGTACAACACAAATATTGATATTCAAACTGAAGTAGTTGATGTAAGTATAACAAAATTAGTTATCTCTCCTGTTTTAGAAGACAATCAAATAGAAGGACAAGTTACTTTTAAAGGGGCATTTGCATATTTAGGTTCTATTGACTTGGCTGAAAGTTCAAAAATACTACCAACTTCTTTCTCTTTTGAAGTTCCAGTAGACGCAAAAGATTTTTCAGTTTTACCTTCACACGATGTAAAGATGATTTTAGATTCTGGAAATATCAAGATAAACTACTCTTTGGGAGATACCTTACCATCTCTTGACATAACAGGATTAAATGCAAGAATTGATTTTGGAGATATACTTCAAAGTGCAGTTGGTAGTGCAAATTCTATAAAAGCAAATCTTCAGAGCGTAGTTGGAAATGCAAATGCATATACTTTAAATTTAACACAAAATGCAAAAGCCTATCTTTTAGGACAAAATATCATCTTAAATGATTTAGATTTAAGTTTTGATATGTTGAGTAAAAAAGTAGATATTCAAAGTAGTGTAGATTTTAGTCAATATGATAATATCATCGCAAAAAAATTGACAGGAGCTTCTTTAAGTGCAAGTGTAAGTCCAAGCGGATTTAGTGGAACTGTAACTGCCTCGACCAATTTAGATCCTATAACTATACTTGCAAGGGGTGGAGTCGGTAAAGATGTTATATTGCTTTTTAATAATGAACCTGAAATTAGTGTCTCTTTAGATGGTACAATACCAAGTTTTGCATTTGATGAATTAGATGCTATTGTTGATTTTGGAGACATCCTTAAAACTGCAGCAGGTGAAGCTAGTTCAGTTACTGCAAACTTACAAAACATAGATGGAAGTTATTTTCTAAATCTTCCTCAAGGTACAAAAGCATATCTTTTAGGTGAAAATATTGCCTTAGAAGGCGTAGATTTGAGTTTCAATATGAGCGATAAATCTATACATGTAAACAGTAGTATTGATTTTAGTAACTACTCTAATCCAATAGCAAAAAAACTAACAAATGCAACACTAAGTGCAGATATAAGTCCAAGTGGTTTTAGCGGAACTGTAACAGCAGCAACAAATACAGAAGCAATTACCATATTAGATAGAGGTGGAATTGGTAAAGATGTTAGACTTATTTTCAATAAAGAACCAGAAGTTGTAGTCTCTTTAAATGGAACAAAACCAAGCTTTTCATTTGATAATTTAGATGCAAGTATAGACTTTGGAAATATCTTACAAAGTGCAGTTGGAAGTACAGCGCCAATTATAGCAAAATTAAAAAGTATACAAGATAATGCAAATGCTTATGAGATAGATTTAGGAGGCAATACAAGGGCTTTTTTAATGGGGCAAAAGATTATTTTAGATGGACTAAATTTATCTTTTGATATGGCCGCTAAGCGTGTACATGTAGAAAGTAGCATAGACTTTAGTAAGTACAATAACCCAGTTGCCAAGCAGATAACAGGGGCAACATTAAGTGCAGATATAAGCACAGCAGGATTTAAAGGAATCATAACAGCTTCAACTGACATCAAACCAATCACAATTTTTGATCGTGGTGGTGCTAGTAAAGATGTTAGATTGGTTTATGACAATAGCACAAGCCCTACATTTAGCCTAGATATTTTAGGAGCATCATCTTTGCCAAAAATAGGCATAAAAAACATATCTGCAAGTATAGATTTTGGTACTTTGATACCTGATGCTATAGCTGAGTTACACTCTGTTGAAGGAGAGGCTAAAGATAAGTTGGCTTGGAGGATAAGTGGAACTAAAAATTTAATAAGTGATAAAATAAAGCTTTTAGGATTGAGTGGTAGTTTTGATTTGAGTGATTTATCTTCACCGATTGTAAGTTTATCTTCAAAAGTAGATTTATCGCAATATGGAGAAATGTTTAAAGAAGTTAAAAATGCAGAGATTAAAAATGCAACTATTAGTAAAAAAGGATTTAGCACAAACATAAAAATATCGCTAAATTTACTCCCTATTTGGCCGGAAAAAGAGGTTATTTTAAGCTTTGTCGAAAGTCCTGTTTTGCATGTAAAAGTAGATAAATCTGGGCTTGATATTGGTTTTAGTAATTTATCAGCACAATTAAATTTTGGTTTACTCTTAAATGGAGCTGTTGCAAATATAACGAGAGTCGTAGAGACAGGACAGAGTGAATTTGAAGAAACAAAAGAAAAAGTAGAAAATGATTTTAAAGGAAGTGGTGTTTTTGATTGGAGCTTAGATGGCTCTTATCCACTTTACAATAATCAGATAGACTTAAATGGATTAAGAGGTACTATAGACTTTTCAGATTTATCAGACCCTAAAATAGTTTTAAATGCAACAGCCGATTTAAGTGAATACTCTTCTGCATTTAGGTACATTCACTCTGCGTCAATAGAAAATGCAAAGATATCTAAACTTGGTTTTGAAGGTACCATAAAAACAGGATTACATGATATAGATATATGGAAGGAAAAATCTGTAAAGTTACTATTTGATAAAAACAAACCTTTAGCACTTGATTTGAAACTTACTTCAAGAGGAGTTAAATTTGGACTTCATGACATAAGTGCAGAGTTAGATTTTGGAGATATTTTAGATGGAGAAGTTATCTCTTTGGAAGAGGGAAAAAATGGATTTTTTGATTGGTCATTAAGTGGTAGAAAAAAACTTATTGATGGAGTTCATTTAGATGGTTTAAGTGGAAAAATTAATCTATCTAATTTTAGTAGTCCAGTTATAAAACTAAATGGAAATGTAGATTTTGACCAAAGTATAGGCTTTGATATACAATCAGCATCATTTCAAAATGCTACGATATCAAGAAGTGGTTTTAGTGGAGACATTACAGCCAATATTGGTAATATAGATGTTTGGCAAGAAAAAAGAGTAAAACTTAAATTTGATAGTCAAAATCCACCAATGTTGAGTTTGAAAGTTTCAAGAGAAGGTTTTGATGTCGGAGTTAAAAACTTAAATGCTTCTTTAGATTTTGGAGATTTATTGGGTGGAGAAGTTTTGCAACTTATAAAGGCAGTACCATCAGCAGAAGATTTAGAAAAATACTCTCAAAATTTAGCAATAGCTTTAAAAAGAGGAAAATATAGCTGGTCATTAGAGGGTAGCCATGATTTGATTAGTGATGGAGATAAAAAAGTCATTATTGATGGGATAGGTGGAGAGATAGACTTAAAAAGTTTAAGTAATCCTATTATCAACTTCCATGCCTCCGCAGATTTTACTCAGTATCTAAGTGAATTTTCAGCTCTTGGTACTGTAGCTCTAGAAGATGCTAAGATAAGTAAAGATGGAATTGATTGGAACTTTACACTTCAAAATGCAGGAGCAGAATTTACAATACTAGATTTAGGAACTCGTGATGAAGATGTAAGAGCAGAAATTTCTAACCTAAATGCACATGCAGGAAGCGAAAGTGCAGGTGTTGATAGTGCCAATGGAAAGTTATATTTTGGAAAGCTTTTTGATGGTACGGTTGAGCCTATAAGTTTATATTACTCCAATGAAGGTATTTATACATTTGAAACTTCTCAGATTTTGACATATAAAAAGAGTGATACAACCATAGTTTTTTCTGGTATTAGTGGAAGTGTAGAAAAACAGAGTGATGGTAGTTATAAAGTTAAGTTTGGCGGTAAAATTGGTGTAAAAGCAGATGTCTTTACTAAAATAGGAATCCAAACTTTAGATTTTAATAATCTTGAAGTAAGCAATACTGGCATGAGTGGTAGTGTGTTGGCTACTTTGAATAACAAAAGATATATAATTTTAAACAATAAAGTTACACTTATATTAAACAAAGTAGGCGTAAGCGTAAACTCAAACTGGGATATTCCTTTTAAAATGACAACTTTTGATGGAAAAGTTGATTTGAGTGAGATTTTTGATGGAACTGCGCAAGCTGGACTTAGTTATGTAAACTCAAATATACATTGGTCATTTGATAGAACTATAAATATCAATAAATTTGAGTTTAAGGGTTTAAATGGAGGATTTGATTTTGCAGGAACTACCCCTTATGTAAGCTTTGGAGGTAATTTTGGATATACAGGAATTAGTGGTTTAAATATAGCTCTTGACAACTTTAAGGTAAATAGATTTGGACCAAGTGGAACTATAGGTTTAGCTACTGGGTCAAGCTTTGCTTTCCCTGGTATTACTGGGCTTAAAATAATAAAAATGAGTACAACTTTCAATAGAAGTGAGATATCTGGTTCTTTTGGAGTTCAGTATAATAAAGATAAATTTTTGGGTTCAACTAAACCATTTGAGTTAAAACTATCAGCTTCGATAGATAGAAGTGGTATAAAAGAGTTAGGTATCAGTTCATCTGCTCTAAAAAACTTTACTGTTCCTAATTTTGCTAAATTTAGTTTTGATGAGGTAACAGCAAATCCTAATTTCAATCATTTTTGGATTAAACTATCAGGAGATGTAAAACCTGACAATAGTATGTTTAGTGCTGTTAGTTCAGTAGAATTTAAAAATCTAAAAATTTCTCAAAACGGTGTTACTATAGATAGTGCAGGAGTTGATTTTGCAGTAAGTGGAGCAAGTGCTAGTTTGGGTGGTTTTGGACTTAGTATAGAGAGATTGGGACTTGGTTTTAAAGGACAAAAACTATATATAAGCACAAAAGGAACACTCTCTTTAAAGGTAGCAGAAGCAGGGGCCGGATTAAAAATATATAGTGATGGAGATATAGAAGTAAATAGTATAAAAGTTTTAGTCAATAATCCAGGAGTAACTTTTGGTGGGGAGATAGCTTGGTACAAAAACGATCCAGTATTTGGTAATGGTTTTGGAACAGAGTCACCACTTCATCTCTCAATAGCAAGCCTATTTAGTGTAAAAGGTGAGTTTAAAATAGGTGAAAAAGATGGACTTTATTGGATGGCAAAAGCTCAAGGTGGATTGGGTACTGGTATCCCTCTTGGCCCAGTAACTATCTATGAGTTGGGTGGCGGAGCTGCTTATGGTATGAGTTTACAAAAGCAAGGAAGTGGAGCAAATACTACTTATCGTTTTGTTCCAAATGGCGGAGATAATATAGTTATTATTTTATCATCTTTAATAGGAACACCAGATCTTGGTTTTACTTGGCATGGGCAGATAGATTTAAATGTAGATAGTGCTGGACAAATTATTATGCAAGGTAATACTTATATCTTAAGTGCTCTTAGAAGCTCGCCAGCTGAAAATAGAAAAGTTTATGGAACAATTATACTTGGAATGTCTCCAGCTTCTTTGCATATCACTGGTGGAGCAAATATAAACTATAGGGGTATAGGTGTTGAAGGTGGTGTGGATATCATGTTTGCAGGAGATGAAAAGCATGTATTTATAGGAACAGATAGCCATGCAGAAGGCTTTCATGTAACTACGCCTTTGGGAAATGTTAAAGTAACTATTTTTGGGATGGGACCTCAAGGTTACTTTATGATAGATACAAGAAGACTTGCTTTTGGCGCTAGTTATCATTTTGCTCAAAGAGTATCTTTTGATTTATGGGGTCCTGATCCTTATATTGAAATAGGAGCAGATGTTAGAGGAGATGCTTTGATACAGTATAATCCTTTCTTTATGGATTTAAGTGCTGAAGCTAGTGCTTATCTTGAAGCCGGATATGGTAGAGTTTGGAGTGGAAGATTAACAGCCGGACTTGCTATAAAATTTAGAGCACCAAATCCTTCTTATGCAAAAGTAAAAGCTTATGTTGATATTCCAGTTTATGGTAATGCCTCATTTACTGCATATTTTCCAAGTAGACCAAGTAGTTCTTCAGCAGACAATCTTCCTAGTCTTATAAATCATGTTGAGCCTTATGAGAGTAGTAATGTTAGCTTAATGCCAACTATGAAAATAGTAACTACTTTTAACAATGATGGAAGTCATTTTGATTTGGGAGATATGGGGGTTACCCAATCATCAGGAAAAATTAAACCAGGATATCAAGGTTATATTACAACTCATGAAAAGCTATATTATACGTCAAAAGTAGAACATATCGTTCTTAGAGATATTACTGATGGTTGGAATAGAATCATTGATGTTCAAAGAACTCAAGCTGGAGAAAATGTTATAGAACTTTTACCAAAGTACACTTCGCTTGAACCAGGTCATACATATAAATTGACTGGTAGGGCAAGCTTGTCTTATTATTATGTAAATGCTAAAGCTACAATTGACGGACGAGCTGATATGTATGATGCTATAAATGATACAGAAGCATATTTAAGAGATCATAAAGAAATTTTAAATGAAGGTTTGTTGGAAATAAAAGCAGAAGATTTTGAAAAAGAGTTTACTGTAAGGCCTGATTTTAAAATGGAATTTAATGAAGTGATTAAGTATGTATATCCAAATAACTTGCAAGAAGATGTTCTTGAACAAGAAAAAATTATACTTTACTATACAGATGCTGTAAAACATATGGGAGTTGAAAAAAATCTTGTAAGAAATTATAAAGTAAAAGTAACCAATGCAAAAAACAAAGCAATCGAAGGAGAATTTTTCTACAATGATGATGATGGTGTAGCAAAGTCAATCTTTCAGCCAAATGAAGATTTGAGAATTTATCATTTTTGTGTAGACAATACAACAGGAGAAGTAAGAGAAACGATTCTTAGCGGAGGAGAGTATCTTAATCCATTTAAAGTGTATAGTATAGATGGTGCTAGTCAAGAAAATGAAACTAATGTTCCAGATGGATATTCACCAATTTCTTTCCCTTCTTCAACTATTGATTTGGGAGATTTTATACAAAGCAATGAAGATGGTAGATACTCTTACTTTACTAATAATACTTATAATATTATTATAACAGATGAGGCAACAGGTCAAATAGCATATTTTTCATCATTTAAAATTAAATACAATATCCCTTCTCGTATGGCTTTGAGAAGGTTCGATGTATTAAAAGATCGATTGCAAGTGTCTTTGGAGCTAAGTAGAAATGTTGATCATGCAAATCAATTTAGAATGGTTGTAGATGATGGATTACATAAGCTTGGTATAGGATATTCAGGTGTTATAAGTAAGGTAATAACATCTTGGACAACAGAAAATGGCCTTGAAGAAGTTATACAACTAATAGATAGTCAATATCAAAATATAAATCTTAATAATGATGGTTTAGAATTGCTAAGTGCTAAAATAAGGTATTATAACAAAGAGACGGATGAGCTTTTATACACTTTAGATATAGATGATATTAGTGATGCAGGAGAGTACTCAACCGCAGCTCAAGAAGAGGCACAACATAATGCAACAAAAGTTATCAAAGTAGGTAAAATAACAGAAGAAGCTGTTGGAGGTTTTGGTAATGCGGATGGTATGCCAGGTGCTAGTGGATATGGACAAGCAGGTGGTGGATTTAATCCAAGTGGAGAGTTTGGAGATGTTGGAGTGAAAGCCCAAGTTGGAGCAGAATTTAATTTAGGAGGAGAATTTTGAAAAATTTATTATTGATACTGGTATTGATAGCGAGTATAGGGTATGCAAAACAGAGTGAAAAACTAGGATTGTATGCTCAGTATAAAGATAGTAAGATAAATCTTAAATGGATACCAAAAAATTATTCTAGTAAAAATATTTATAAACTTTTCAGAAGTGTTGATGGTGAAAAAGAGAAACTTATAGCAACTATAAAGCCAACTACTTATGAGATATTAAAGAGCCAAAACCATAATGATGATTATATTTTTATGGTTTATCCTTTTAAAAATGTAAAAAATATAGATGAACAGATAAGAGCTAGTAAAGCAGAAAAAAGAGCAGGTGGATTTAGGGTTTTAAAACTACTTGAAGATAATATATTTGCAAAGGATTTGGGGCAGTTTTTTACAGATAACAATATAAAAAAAGCACATATATATAAGTATAGGCTAGAGCTATACAATAAAAATAAAAAAGTACAAATCAAAGAAATATCAGTAAATACAACAAAAGAACAGATTAAAAGTTCTATCTTTTGGGTAAAAGCAAAACCTTATGAATGGGGAGTTGGCTTGACTTGGAGTACTGCAAATAGATCTGGATTTTATAATGTATATAGAAAACTTTCAAATGAAAAAAAGTATAAAAAATTAACCTCTTCACCTCTATATGTATCTGCATATTTTGCTAATAGATCAAAAGCCTTTTATAGCGATAAAGGGTTAAATAAAGATCAAGAGCCAAGTTATTATATAACAAAAGTAGATTATTTTGGTTCAGAGGGTAAGCCTTCTTATAAGGTATCTTCAAAAATATTACTGAATTTAAAACCAAAAATTGTTCAAAATATTTTTATTAAAAATAGCGATAGAGTTATAACACTTCGTTGGAGGAAAGTATCAAAAAGCTTGGGTTATAACATATATAGAAGTAAAAACTATAAAGGTGGATATAAAAAGATAAACAAAAAACCTCTAAAAAAAGAGATATACAACGATAAAAACTTTAGTTCAAATCAAAATTACTATTATTATGTGACTGCTCTTAATCTTCATGGAGAGTCAAAACCATCTGTTAAAATGCTTGCATATGCAAGAGATGTAACACCACCACTAGCACCAACAAATTTAAAAGCTAGTGTTAAAACTGGAATAGTAGAGTTAAAATGGACAGGAGTAAAAAGTAAAGATTTATTGGGTTATAGAATTTACACATCGATGGATAAAGAGGCAAAAGACTGGAGTATGGTTACTAAGAAGGCTATAAATGATACAAATATAACACTAAAAAGAGAAAAAACTTTGAGTAGATTTCCTTACTATTATAAAGTTACGGCAGTTGACAAGAGTTTTAATGAAAGCACTTTTTCAAATATAGTAAAAACTAGACTCCCAGATGTTACACCTCCTCGTCAGCCAACTATACTGAAGCTGATAACTTATCCAAATAGAGTATATCTAAAATGGGATAGTGTTAGTGCTTATGATTTGGATTATTATAATGTATATAAAAGAGTTGATAAAAAAGTTTCAAAAGTAAATCAAAGACCTATCAGGGTAAATACTTATGAAGACTTTAATATCTTAGAAGGTAAAAGCGTAGATTATTTTGTGACAGCAGTAGATAAAAGTGCAAATGAATCAAATAGCACAAAACAGATTGTTACAAATACTTTAGACATAACAGCTCCAAAAATAGAAAATTTCAAGTTTGTAAAAGGCAAAAAATCAGTTACTTTATCTTTTACATGTAAAGATAAGGATTATAATGGATATGAAGTATACAAGAGCAATGGAAGTGATTTAAAGTACTACAATATCTCTGGTTTTAAAATAGATAAAACTTTTACAGATAAAGTGGTTATGAAAAAAACCAATTATTTTTATATGCTAAAAGTTTATGATAAAGCAGGCAATATAAAAGAGAGTAAAGTTCTAAGTGTGAAGCTAAAATAGTGAAAAAGATAAAACTGTTAACAGCTTTTTTAGTGTGGATATTTTTTTCATATATCTATACTCAAAATTTTCAATTTTTAGAAAATATAAATAGTAAACTTACCGATATGTTTTTTTATGTTCGAGGGGTTGAGGAGCCAAGTAGTAAGATAATTATTGTAGATGTAGATGAGCAGAGTTTAAGTAAAATACATGGTTTTTCAAGAGAAAAATTAGCTAAGATAATAGATAATCTCAATAATTCAAAAGTAGCTGTTATTGGCCTTAATATGGCATTTCCTAGTTTAGATAGATACTCGCCAAAAGCGGTGTTGGATTCACTTGGGTTAGATGCTCAAAATGTCAAAGATTATGATGATATTTTAGCAAAATCATTTAAAAGCTCATTGTTGGTTAGTGGTTTTGTGTTTGATTTTAGTACAAAAAGAGAAAAAGGTAAAGTTCCAAATCTCTCTTCCATTATAATTCAAGAAAATTTTTCAGGAGCAGAGTTCTTACCCGTTGCAAAAGGTATTATTTCCAATATAACAAAGTTGCAAGACTCTTCGACATCAAGTGGTTTTTTTAATATGATTTCAGATGAAGATGGAGTTACACGAAGTTTACCATTGATAATAAAGTATAAAGATGAGTTGTATCCTTCATTGGCGCTAGAAATGGTTATAGCTTATTGGAAAAAAACAGGTATAACAATAAACTACTCAACAGCAGGTATAAATAGTATATCTTTGGATGATTTTATTATACCGACAGATAGGTTTGGCCGATTGGTAATAAACTTTAAAAATACTTCAAAATCATATAAATATATTTCAGCTTATAAGATTTATAATGGTACATTTGATAAGAAATTATTTAGGGATAAGATAATTCTTATTGGTTCTAGCACAAGTAGATTTTATGACTTAAGAGCAACACCTTACGATAGTACTTTTCCGGCAGTTGAAATTCAAGCAAATGTCATTGACAATATTATTAATAATGACTTTTTAATACGTCCAGATTCTATAGAGCTACTAGATATAGGGGTACTGTTTGTTATGCTTATGCTTTTAGTTAGCTTTAATAGTGCTATAAAAAATACTATTTTTTCTGTATTGTTAGTGGTAGGTTTTATACTGTTTTCGTTTTTTATATTTGATATTTATGGTCTTGTGCTAAATGTATTATTTCCTTTAGTTGCAAGTTTTACTTTATACTCTATTTTGACATCATTTCAATATATTAATGAAGT
>CAZBPU010000046.1:4946-13396 GCA_964493845.1 uncultured Sulfurospirillum sp. | reverse complement strand
AGATGGTACCCGAGGTCGGACTCGAACCGACAAGACCGTTAAGTCATTGGATTTTGAATCCAACGTGTTTACCAGTTTCACCACTCGGGCACTTGTTTTGAAAGTGAATAGTACAAAAAAAAAGCTTAAAGACAAGTTACCTTATCTTTAAGCTTCAAATTTTGTGAAAATTAAGATTTAGCTACAGCTTCTTTTAATTTTTTGCCCACTTTAAATTTAACTGCTGTAGTTGCAGGAACGTCAACAATTCTATCTGTACCAGGAACTCTAGCTTTTCTTGCAGCTCTTGGAGCTGTTGAAAAAGTACCAAAACCAATAAAGCTTACGCTTTTACCCGCTACTAGAGCATCATTGATTGTCTCTAATGCTGCATCAACGGCCTTTTGTGAATCTTTCTTAGAAAGACCTGCTTTTTCAGCTACCGCTTGGATGAAGTCTGCTTTTTTCATATTTAAATCCTTTAAAGTATTGTGTTGTGGTCATTGTACACTTTTTTTTTGTAAATTACAATAATATTTAGTAAAAACTTTGTAATTTATATAAAGTAATTAAATAAAGTGTATAAAATGCCGATTTCAAGCTAATTGGAATTGTATTTGCTTATGTAGATAGTAATTGTAAAATATAATAAAAGAGGCCATAATGAGAGTAACTAATTCACTTACTTATTCAAATACTATAAATGATTATCAAAGAAATATGGAAGAGTTATATAATGTTAATACACAAATATCTTCCGGATTAAAAATACAAAATAGTTATGAAGATAGTGGTATATATGTAGATACTATGAGACTTGATTATGAGATTGCTACACTTGAACAGTCTTCAGAGAGTAGTTCAAAAGCTCAGACTTATGCTAATAATACAGATAATACTTTAAATCAGTTTTCAGAAGCGTTGAGTCAATTTAAGTCAAAACTAATCCAAGCAAGTAGTGAAACAAATTCTGATACAAGTTTAGATGCTATTGCAAATGAACTTGATGGTTTAAAAGATTATATGGTAAGTTTAGGAAATACTTCAATAAATGGACAATATCTGTTTTCTGGTTCTGATGTAAATACAAAACCCTTAGATGATCAAGGTAATTATTATGGAAATGGTGAATCTGTTGAAGCTATAATAGGCTCAGGTGTTACACTTCCATATAATATAAATGGACAAGATTTATTTTTAGGAAGTGATAGTGATTATAATAAAATAGTGTCTACAAATATCAAGATGCTCAATCAAACAGCGCTTTATCCCAAAGAGATGCAAGGGGTAGATGCTATTTCCAAAGAGGAGTATTTAACTACATCTGATACTATAAGAGATATGGTAGGAGATACTGATGCAGATTTTACTAATGATCCAAATACTGTTTTTTATCTTTCAGGTAAAAAATCTGATGGTGATAGTATAAGTACAAAATTTGAACTTTCATCATCTTCAAATATTTCTGATTTATTAGAAAGAATTGGTACAGAGTATGGCAATACATCAACAAATAAAGTAGTTAATGTAAGTATGAATGCCAACGGTCAAATAGAAGTAAAAGATTTGAAAAAAGGAAATTCTCTTTTAGAGATGGGGCTTTTTGGTGCAACAGATAGAGATGCAGCAGTAGGAACAGCTGGTAATGCAGACCAAAATGATATTGATGATTTAGTTGCTCAAAAAAATGTAGATATTATAGAGTTTAGTAAAAGCAACTTTATAAGTGTAAATAGTGCTTCAAAGGTAGGGGTAACAGCAGATTTATATAGTCCAGATACTTTTTCTTTAAATACTTTGTTTAAATATCCTGATGGAAGTGTAGCAGAAACAACTGATACTCTTCATAGTTTTATGGGTAGTGATGTAGATAATATTGTTTTAGATGGTACAGATAGTGCAGGAAATGCAGTTACTATAAACTTCGCAGTTGATGGAACCACAACGGTTGCTGATCTTTTAACTTCTGTTGATGCAAATTTTGCAGTGTCGTCTAGGATTGAAGATGGACAAATTTATATATCAGATACTTCAGGAAATACCTTAAGTAGTTTCGATATGACTTTAACTTCACAAGATGGTGGTACAGATATAAATGGCTTTGCTACTCCAGATAGTATGAATTATGCTAGAAGAGGGTTTGAAAAAAATGGCAATCAATTAAGTGGCAATGTATCACAAGTGGTAATAAATACGAATGAGTATGCAACTTCTAAGACAAAACTTTCTGAAGTTACAGGGGCCCCATTAGATGGTACAAGTTTAGAGCTTAATTATGTAGATACTTTTGGAAATGCCAATAGTGCTACAGTTGATTTTTTTACAGCAGGAAGTACATTTACTATTGATGGAATAACTTATGATATATATAATGCTTCAGGAGTTACAACTTCTGCAAATGATGTTACTTATCAGCAATTAGGTGATATTATGTCTATGGCAGTTTCAAATAAATTGCCTACAGATAGTGATGTAAGTGGAACTATAGATTTTTCAGAGTATAACCAAGGGGTAACAGATGCAAAAGGATTTGTTGAAGTTAGACTTGATTATGAGGGTAAATTTGAGATAAAAGATAAGTTAAATTCTCAAACAAAAATAGAGTTTAGTATATATGATAGTAATGCAGACTCTAGTACATCTGCTTCTACTTTAAAATTTATGGCAAATGATTTAGTTACTATAGAAGAGCCAAAAATAGATTTTTATAAAGATTTAGATGATATGATAACTGCTGTAAGAAGTGGTACATTTAGAATGGATGCAGATTCTGATGACCCTAGAAATATAGGTATACAAAACTCTTTACAAAGAATAGACCACATTTCAGACCATGTTACAAAAGAGCATACAAAGATAGGTTCATACTCAAACTCATTATCTAGAGCAAATGAGCGTTCACAACTTTTAAGCATAAATGTTCAAACTGTGCGTTCAGAAGTAGTAGATGTAGATATAGGTGAAGCTTATATGAAGTTTAATCAGCTTTCAAATTCATATGAAGCTATGCTTTCAACAACTGCAAAAATAAATTCAATGAGTTTATTGAACTACATGTAAAGATTAGATATAATTTCATTTTTATATGTAAAGGATATGATATTTTAAAAGAGGCACTGTTTATAACTGCAATTGCAGTTTTTCTATTTTTTGGAGTGGCTACAATACTACCTGAATCTAGTATCGTTGGAAGTTTTGGAGCAAATATAGGTAGTTGGAATCAAAACTGGTTCGGATATGTTGCTTTTGTATATCCATTTTTATTGATAATACCTTCATTACTATTTTATAGAAATACCAAATTAGATGCTCGCAATATAGAGATAATACTATCTATAACTCTTTTTGTATTTTCAATTTTAATTTTTCAAGCAGTTGTTGTCTCTTCAGAGTTAAATGGCTATTTGGGTTTACAAATTGTAGAAATTTTACAGTCATATATAGGTATATTGGGTGTTTGGTTATTTATAGTTGCTTTGGCTAGTCTCTCTGTTAGTATTATTCTTAATACTACTGTAAATGATATGTTTTCGTCAATAAGCTATAGATTACCAAAAAAAGATATAAAAAATAAAATAGAGATTCAAAATGAAACAGATACTGTGTTAAAAAATGACACAGATATAGTTGAAGATGATGTTCATCCTGAAGAGTATAAAGATAGTATAAAACTTATAAAAAAAGAGACTAAAAGAAGTACTGTAGATGAAAAGGAGATTGTTTTAGAAGAGCATTCTGATGTTCAGGTTATAAGTGAAGTTGAAGAGAATAAAAAATTACTTGATGAGATAGAAAAAGGTGAGCAGTCAAAACCAAAAGATTATAAACTGCCACCATTAAAAATGTTAACAACACCTCCTAAAAAAGGTAAACATATAAATGAAGCAGAAATTGATAGAAAAATTTCTGATTTATTAGAAAAACTTAAAAGATTTAAAATTGATGGTGATGTAGTTAGAACTTACTCTGGTCCAGTTGTAACTACGTTTGAATTTAAACCAGCTCCTCATGTTAAAGTATCAAAAATTTTAACACTCCAAGATGATTTAGCTATGGCTTTAAGAGCAAAAACTATTCGTATACAAGCACCTGTTCCAGGAAAAGATGTAGTTGGTATAGAAGTTCCAAATGAAAAAATAGATACGATTTATCTAAAAGAAATTTTAGAGAGTGAGATATTTACTAAAGCGTCATCTCCTTTAACAATAGCCCTTGGTAAAGATATAGTAGGTAACCCTTTTGTAACAGATTTAAAGAAGTTGCCTCATTTACTTATTGCAGGAACAACAGGAAGTGGTAAAAGTGTTGGTATAAACTCTATGCTTCTTTCTCTTTTGTATAGAAACTCACCAGATACTCTAAAACTTCTTATGATTGACCCAAAAATGCTAGAGTTTTCTATCTACAATGATATACCTCATCTGTTGACACCTGTTATCACAAAACCAAAACAGGCAATAATAGCTTTAGCAAATATGGTAACAGAGATGGAACGACGTTATCAAATTATGAGTCAAACTAAAGTAAAAAATATAGAAAACTATAATGAAAAATGTAAAAAACTTGGATTAGAATCTTTTCCTTATATTGTAGTTATTATAGATGAGTTAGCAGATTTGATGATGAATAGCGGGAAAGAGGTTGAGTTTTATATAGCTCGTCTTGCTCAAATGGCGAGAGCTAGTGGTATTCACTTAGTTGTTGCAACTCAGCGTCCTTCTGTTGATGTTGTTACAGGCCTTATAAAAGCAAATCTTCCAAGTCGTATAAGCTACAAAGTAGGACAAAAGATAGATAGTAAAGTTATTCTAGATACTATGGGTGCAGAGTCTCTTCTTGGGCGTGGAGATATGCTTTTTACTCCACCGTCAACTTCTGGTCTTATAAGATTACATGCTCCCTATGCTAGTGAAGAAGAGATAGAAGAGATAGTTGAGTATTTAAAAAAGCAAAGACCAGTTAACTATGATGAAAGTTTTTTAAGACAGAATGATTTAGAGACTTTATCTGGTGTTGATAGTGAAATAGCTAGTGATATAGATGAGTTATTTGAAGAAGCAAAAGCAATAGTGCAAAATGAAAAGAAATGTTCCATTAGTTATATACAAAGAAGATTGCAAATAGGATACAACAGAGCTTCACGTATAGTAGAACAGTTGGAAGTAATGGGTATATTATCTGCTCAGAATTCAAAAGGACAAAGAGAGATACTTTAAGAAAAAGAATGATCCAATTTGATTTGATAGCCAATGCCATTTACATTTTCTAAAAAATCAACTTTGCATATTTCTCGTATACGGTAAGCTACCATTTGAAGTTTTTTTAGGTTAAGTTCACCTTTCCAAATGTTTTGATATAGCGTTTCATAGCTTACATAACTGTTTTTATTTGTACATAGGATTTGTATAAATTTTATAGCTTTAGGTCCTAGTTTTATTGGTATACCATTTTTATACAATAAACCTGTTTGGTGTATGTAAGAAAAATCACCAATAATTTTTGTCAATTTTGAGCTTTCATTGTTAAAATGTTGTTTTGAACTTAATATAGATATATTGGCTATAATCTCTTTTTCATTATATGGTTTAACTAAGTACCCATCTGCTTCAACTTCTATGGCATAGCTAATCATCTCTTCATCTGCATAAGCAGTTGTAAATATAATGGAACAATTACTTATTTTTTTAATATCTATAGCTACTTCACATCCACTTTTAGGGCCATTAATCATGATATCCATTAAAACTAAATTTGGTTTGTGTTTTTTAAAACTTTTCATTGTATCAACGCCGTTGTCTACTATATCTACGACTACCCAACCTTGATTTTCTAATATACTTTGTAGATATGTTGCAGCTATTATTTCATCTTCTACTATAAGTATTTTATACATTTATATCTCTTATATATGATATTTTATATAAAAGTCCATTTTCATTTTTTATTTTCAATTTACCTTTTAACTGTTTTATATTTAATCTTATTAATTTTATTCCTAAATTTTCATTCTCATTTTTTTTACCTGAACCATTATCATAATAGTTTAGCATAACATTTTTTTGGAATATTCTTAAAACTATTACAATCTGTGGATTTTTTTTATCATTAAAGGCATATTTAAAACTGTTTGTAAGTAATTCGTTTAGTATTAATCCCAAAGGAATAATTTCATTTAATGAAAGTTCAATATTTTTTATTTTTTTAAAAATTTTTATATTGATAGACATTGTTTTTTTTAAATGTGAGACAAGTTTTTCTATATACTCTTTTGCATTTACTCGCTCCAAATTATTTGTGACATAAAGCATAGAGTGTACCATTGCAATTGAGTCAATTCTTGTTTTGCTAGTTGCTATTAACTTTTGTACTTTTTTATCTTCGTTTTGGGCTTGCATTGCTAAAATTGATGAGACAATGTTTAAGTTGTTTTTTACTCTATGATGTACCTCTTTATAAAGTAAATCTTTTTTTGTAGTAACATCAAGAAGCATTTTATAAGACTCTATTCTTGTAAGTTCAACAAAATAAACAAAAACAGCCATAATAGCTAGCATTAAAAAAAAGTTTATAACAGATTCTGTATTTTTTAAAAAAATACTATTTTCAATACTATTTAAGTTGATTACAAAAATAATAAAGAAGATGGTTAAAATAATAGAGTTTATTATAAGAGTTCTTTTCGTATTAAATAGAAAAAATGTAACAAGCAATATAGGTATAAGATAAACAGGAGAGTAGTTGTTGAAATTATTGAAATGTATCAATGCTAAAATGGCAAAGGCAATTAGAAATACTATAAAATAAGAGGCTAATTCATATTTTTTCTTCATATATAGTTGTATATATAAAACTATAATAAAAAATAGTGTAAAAAATTCAATTGTAGCATCTATAAAATTTTCATTATAGTAATCTATAAAACTTACAAAAATAAAAACAATTGTGCATATTATATACATAAAATGTAAAAGTTTATTACGTCTATTTCGTATGGATTCTTCTATCTCAGCACTTAATTTGATATCATATTTTTTCATAAATGTTACTTTTAGTTAGGTTTTTGTATTATAGCAAAATAAAAACGTTACTAAAACGTGGTTTATTGTTTGTATAATTATTAATAAGCTTGTATATGTTAATGCAGGCAAATTAATATCAAAGGTTTATTATGAAAGTTAAATTTGTATTAGCAGCTTGTGTAGTTGCGCTGCCGTTAGTAAGTGTTGCAGTTACGCTTGAAGAAACTGTTAAAGAGGTATTAAGTACTAACCCTCAAGTTTTAGAGCGTATAAGTTATTTTCGTTCAGTAAAACAAGATGTTGGTATTGCAGAGTCTGGATACTATCCTAAGATTGATATTGTAGCAGGTATCGGAAGAGAAAAAACCAAAAATAGTTCAACTTTATATAAAAGTAAATATCTTGATAGAGAAGAAGTGGGTATTGTTTTAAGTCAAAATGTTTTTGAAGGTTTTGGAACTCAAAATGATGTTAATAAGCAACTATATAGAGTAAGCTCAGCAGCATATAGTGTTATAGAAAAAGCAAATAAAATTTCTTTAGATATGGTAGAAGTTTATACTGAGCTTTTAAAGCAAAAAGGTTTATTAAATGCTGCAGAAGTTAATATTGAAACACATAAAAAAATAAATGCAAAAATTCAAGAGAGAATTGATTCAGGAGTTGGAGCAAATTCTGAGATAGAACAGAGTTCAAGTCGTTTGGCACTTGCTGAGTCTAATTATGTAGTCCAAATGAATAATTATGAAGATGCTGTAAGTAATTTTATTAAAATTTATGGGTCTTTTGTCCATCCAGATGATTTAGAAGAACCAAAACAATTTTCTAATTTACCTACAACAAAGAGTGAAGCTATTGCAGAAGCAAGTAAGTTAAATCCATCTTTAAGAGTACAAAGAGCAAATATAAAAGTAGCAAAAAGTAATTATAATATAACAAAAAAAGAGTTTTACCCAAGATTTGATATAGAAGCTAGACAAGATTGGAATCGTAATATAGGTGGAGTCAATGGTAGAGATGATTCAGCTTCAATAATGTTAAAGCTGAGATACAATCTTTATAATGGTAACGCAGATATGGCAAATAAGCAAAAAAGTATTAGTGCTATGCATCAAGAATTGAGGTCTTTAGAGGATCTTCAAAGAAGAGTAGAAGAGAGTATTAGATTATCATGGATGGCATATACAACTTTAGAAAAACAAATAGGTTACCTAGAAAAACATAAAGAATTAACTGCAAAGACACTTACTTCATATACAGAAGAGTTCAATTTAGGACGAAGAACATTATTGGATATATTGGATACAGAAGAAGAGATGTATTCTGCTGAACGAGAGTTATCTGTTGCAAAATATGATTATATATTGGCACAGTATAGGATAGCAGAGAGTATAGGAGTATTGTCATCAAATATGGATTCTACTTTTGTAAATATAGTAGGCTTAGGGGATG
>CAZBPU010000046.1:0-4936 GCA_964493845.1 uncultured Sulfurospirillum sp. | reverse complement strand
GGGATGATACAAATTCAAAAGCAGCGATAGTTGATAATATATCAAAAGATGAGTCAAAATAGTATATGAGAGATACTCTACATGTAGACCCTTTGTTGCAGTGTTTGGTAATAATAACAAAATTAAATAATAAACCTTTTACCGCTGAGTCTCTTATTGAGGGGCTACCAACAGAAAAAGGAGAAGCTGCTCCAGAGCTTTTTTCATTGGAAAAACCAAAGTCTGGTTTTTCCAGAGCTGCTAAAAGAGCAGGCTTCTCTTCAAAATTGGTAAAAAGAGAGATTAAAGAAATATCAGCACTTGTTTTACCTTGTATTTTATTGTTAAAAGATAATAAAGCTTGTATTCTTGATGAATTTGATGTTGGAAAAAAACATGCAAAAATAATCCTTCCAGATTATGAAGAGGGAGAGATATGGGTAAAAGTAGAAGAACTCAATGAAGAGTACTTAGGTCATGCTTTTTATCTTAAAAAAGAGTACAGACATGAAGAAAAAGAAGATTTTGTTTTAGACAATTCAAAATCTCATTGGTTTTGGGGTACTTTGTGGAAATCAAAAAAAATTTATACGGATGTTATATTTGCTTCACTAGTTATAAATATTTTTGTATTAGCTAGTCCTTTGTTTACAATGAATGTTTATGATAGAGTTGTTCCAAACAATGCTACAGATACACTTTGGGTTTTGGCTATAGGTGTTGCTGTTATATATATTCTCGATACAATTTTAAAATTTATTAGGTCATATTTTTTAGAAGTTGCTGGTAAAAAGAGTGATATTATTATGTCTTCTATTATATTTGAGAGAGTAATGGGACTTAATATGGCAGTACGCCCAAAATCTGTAGGCTCGTTTGCAAATAATCTTAAGGAATTTGAGAGTATAAGAGGTTTTTTTACTTCAACAACTGTAGCAACGATTATAGACTTACCTTTTGTATTTATATTTTTATTTGTTATAAAACTTATTGCTGGTCAAATTGTTTGGGTTCCTATAGGAATTATGGTGGCAATTTTGATATATACTTTATTTGTAAAAGGACCATTAAATAGAAGTATAGAGAGTTCATATGCAGCAGCAGCACATAAAAATTCTGTTCTTATAGAATCACTGAGTAATATAGAAACTATAAAAACTATGGGAGCTAGTGGAAGTGCACAGTATCAATGGGAAGAGGCAAGTGGTGAGATAGCAAATAGAGGTTTAAAAACTAGGATTTTATCTAATTCTGTCTCTACTATGACAGCTTTTTTTATTCAGCTTAATTCTGTTGCAGTTATAGTTTATGGAGTATATCTTATTCAAGAGATGGAACTTACTATGGGTGGACTTATAGCAACTGTTATATTATCAGCTCGTGCAATTTCTCCATTGGGTCAAGTAGCTTCACTTGTGGCAAATTATGAACATACAAAAACTGCATATAAAAATCTTAATGATATTATGAAAATGCCAGTTGATAGACCAGAAGGAAAAGAGTTTATACGAAGAGATGAATTCAATGGATTTATAGAGTTTCAAAATGTTACTTTTTCATATCCTGAAGAAGAAAAAAAGGCTTTAGATGATGTATCTTTTAAGATACATCCAGGAGAAAAAATAGGAATTGCAGGCAAGATTGGATCTGGAAAAACAACTTTGGAAAAGCTTATACTAGGACTATATAAACCTAGCAGTGGTACTATACTTATAGATGGAATTGATATTAGTCAAATAGATCCAGCAGATTTGAGAAAAAATATAGGATATGTTCCACAAGATGTAAATCTTTTTAGAGGAAGTGTAAAAAACAATATAATATATAAAGCACCATATGTAAATGATGAACAGATGTTAAAAGCATCAAAGCTTGCTGGTGTTGATGATTTTGTAAAACTACATCCAAAAGGCTATGATATGCCAGTTGGTGAGCGTGGAGATGGTCTTAGTGGCGGTCAAAAACAAGCTATTGCGATAGCTAGAGCATTTTTACTTGATGCTCCCATTGTTCTTTTGGATGAGCCAACAAACTCTGTCGATAATGTAATGGAATCCAAAATAAAAGAAAATTTAGCAAAAAATCTTGTTGGTAAGACAACAATATTAATTACGCATAAAAGTACAATTTTATCTTTAGTAGATAGGCTAATAATTTTGGATAATGGAAAGTTAGTGATTGATGGAAAGAGAGATGAAGTGCTTAGAAAGTTAAATGCTCCTACAAAAATGGTGAGAAATATAGATGGAAAATAGTAAAAAATTTAAAAATGTTCCATTAAAAGATATTAAAAAAGGGAAGTACTATAAGCTAGAGGATTTAGAGTATATGAAATCTCTTAGTTCAGCAGTTTTAGAGAAGTCTACAGTAGGATCAAGATTGATTTTATGGGTTATTATATTGTCTATAGCTTGGATTATTTTATGGGCAGATAATGCAAGTATTGATGAAATAGCAAGAGGTAGTGGGAAGGTTATACCAACTCATAAAATCCAAGTTGTGCAAAATCTTGAAGGTGGTATTGTATCTAAAGTTTTTGTAAAAGAAGGAGATGTAGTTAAGGTAGACCAGCCACTTTTAAAACTGCAAGATATCCGTTTTTCAAGTTCTTTTGAAGAAAATAATATAAAAATAAATGAGTTAGAAGCAAAAATGGTACGATTAAATGCTGAAGCTCATGATAAACCTTTTATAATACCTAAATATATGGATAAAAAATTTAAAATTTTGTTAAAAGATGAAGAGAGTTTATATTATTCAGATATATCTCAATTGAAAAGCTCTTTAGATGTAGTTACTTCTCAATTAAATCAAAGAAAAAATGAACTTATAGAAGCTAAAGCAAAAAAAAGACAATTTAAAAGAAGTTTAGATTTGATTGAAGAAGAGATAACAATGAAAGAACCACTTGTTAAAAGAGGTATTGTTCCTGATATTGATTTTATAACATTAAGAAGAGAAAAAAATGATATAGAAGGAAATTTAGAAGCTACTACACTTTCAATACCAAGAATAAACTCAACTATAAATGAGTCAAAGAAAAAATATGAAGAAATTAAAAAAATATTTCAAAATAAGGCTAAAAGAGAGTTTAATGATGTAAAAGCAGAACTTTCTAGGACAAAAGAATCTATAAACGCCCTTGGTGATAGAGTATATAGAACCGTAGTACGTTCACCAGTATCAGGTACAATAAAACAGCTTTTTGTAAATACAAGAGGTGGTGTTATAAAACCTGGCATGGATATTGTAGAGATTGTACCAAATGAAGATAGTTTACTTATAGAAGCAAAAATGAAGCCATCTGATATTGCCTTTTTACATGTTGGTCAAAAAGCTATTATAAAACTTACTGCTTATGATTTTTCAATATATGGTGGACTTCAAGGTGAAGTGGTTCATATTGGTGCAGATACAATTACTGATGAAGATGGAAAAACTTTCTATATTATACATGTAAAGGCAAAAAAAGATTATATTGAGTATAAGAATAAAAAGCTTTATGTTAAAGTTGGTATGGTAACAAGAGTAGATGTACTTACCGGAAAAAAGACAGTGTTGGATTATCTTTTAAAGCCTATACTAAAGGCAAAGAATCAAGCTTTGAGGGAAAGATAGTGAAACAAATACTTCTTTGTAGTAAATCTAAAAGCTTAATTGAACACTGGAAAGAATCTATTATTGATATATATTTAGACGTTATAGTAGTTACAAGTGAAAATGGATTGATTAAATCATTAGAAAATAATTCTGAATCTATAATTTTGCTTGATTCAAACTTTTTTACAAATGTAAAAGCTTATTTGTATTCTATTATTGATTCTTTTCCAAAAGTAAGTATAATATTTATGGATGATTGCCCATCATTTAAAATAGGAAAAGAGTTATTACCCTTTGGAATAAAAGGTTATGCCAATAGTAGGCTTTCATCTGTACATTTACTTCAGGCTTTAGGAATTGTAAATGATGGTAAGATGTGGTTATATCCTGAGTTTATACAAAAGTTGATTAAAGAGGCTTCAATTGGGCCAAAATTAGAAGAAAATAAAAATGTAGATTCCCTCACAAACAAAGAGAGGCAAATATCACTTTTAGTTTCTAGGGGTTGTAGCAATAAAGTAATAGCTTATAAGTTAGATATAGCTGAATCAACTGTAAAAGTTCATCTTCGCAAAATATTTCGTAAATTGTATGTTACTGATAGATTATCATTAGCTCTCATATTTAGATAATCATATAGAGGTATATATTAAAACATCGCTAGAATGGGTGTTGTTTTTTTTCTTTCAATGATACGTTACTAAAACGTGGTTTTTTTTGCTTAAAATAGATTTTATACCACTAAAGTAGTATATCATAATTTATGACTTTTTGGTAATATTTTAATAGTTAATAATTTTAAAGGAGTCTCTTATGGCACAAGTAGGAATAATTGAACAGATATCAGGTGTCGTCCAAGCAATAGCTTCAGATGGAAGTGTAAAAGTTTTGGTTATAGGTGATGTAGTAAACGAAGGTGATGTTATAAATACTATAGGAAATGGTAGTAGTGTAAAGATAAGTTTATTTAATGGGAAAGAGATATCACTAGGTGCAGATGAAAGAAGTTTGTTAGATAATACTGTAGTGTCTAGTGAAGTAGCAGACAATGGTGATGTAACAGCAATACAACAAGCTCTTTTAGATGGAGGACAGTTACCAACAGATGCACCAGCTGCAGGACCAGATACACCTGAGAGTGCAGGAGGAATTACAGAAGCATATATAGCGCAAATGTCAGATGCCAGAGGAGATGTAAGCTCGTACAACCTTGGAACAAAGTGGAGGGGAGTTGATAACCCAGATGGAAATCAAAATAACCAGATAAATCATGAGCCAATAGGTGTAAATGATGTAGGTATAGCAGTAGAAGAAGGAACGGGTGAAGAAGGCCAATATGATGCTCCTGTTGTAGCAG
>CAZBPU010000045.1:0-13493 GCA_964493845.1 uncultured Sulfurospirillum sp. | reverse complement strand
GTATGACAGTTAGTGAAGTAAAAGGATATGGTCGTCAACAAGGTCACTCAGAACTTTACCGTGGTGCAGAATATGTAGTTGATTTTTTACCAAAAATTAAGATAGATATTATAGTAAAAGAAGATGATGTTGATGCAGCTGTAAAAGCTATTGTTGATGCAGCAAAAACTGGTAAAATCGGTGATGGAAAGATATTTGTATCATCAGTAGAAAAAATTGTAAGAATCAGAACTTCAGAGGAAGATGAAGAAGCAATTTAGCAAATTTATAAAATTTAAAAAGGGTCTACATGTAGACCCTTTTTTAGTAGTGTTTTATAAGAGTATCAGTAACTCTTTCTAGTATTTTAAATACTCTTGTTGAATCTTCATCATTGTTATTGTAAAGAGGGTTTATTTCAGCCATCTCCCAACAGCATACTTTTTCATTTTTTATAAGTTCTAAATTTAGCTGCATTGCTTGCTCATAAGATAGTCCATTGGTGACTGGTGTCCCAGTACCTGGTACATAAAGAGGGTCGATGCTATCTACATCAAAAGAGATATAGATATGTTTACAGTATGAGAGTTTTTTAAAAATCTCTTCAACTACAGTTTGTATACCTTTGTATGTTATTTCTTCAACTGTATAAACAGGAATTTTATGTTTTTTTATGAGTGTTTCTTCTTCTTTTTCAAAATCCCTTAGTGCACAAAAAACTATATTTTCTGGTTTTATTGAAGGTTCATTAGAAGCTAAATATTTGAGTCTGTTCCAGTAATCTACTTCTTGCTCATTTGGCTTATTTATAGCACACTCTTTGTTATCTATAGCACATGCAATTGCTAAAGGCATTCCATGCATATTGCCAGAGCTACTAGTATAAGGAGTATGTATATCTGCATGAGCATCTATATAGACTACACCTATCTCATCATTTGGATGAGCCATTTTAAGTCCATGCATAGTTCCTGCACAACTAGAGTGATCTCCAGCTAATATAATTGGAAAAAGATTATCATCTCTCATCTGTTTTACTTTTTGAGAAAGTTGAGAGATAACAGGAAAAACTTTATCAATGTATTTTGCATTTTTAAAATTACAATGCTCTTTGATTGAGTTATCTTGTTCTATCTCTTCTGTTACAAACTTTTCATAATAATTGGAGTTTACATCTGCTGATGATTTTCGTAAAGCTTCAAGCCCTAAAGCAGCACCTTTTTTTTGTCCTGCTATATCTGCATAAACTTCTATAAGTTTTATATGTTTAAATATTTCTGGCATGATTATAGCAACGAAAATAGATTTTTAACATCGTCAAGTTCAGGAATGAGATTCATCTCTTTACCAACATTGTTTTCTTTCGCCAATTTATATATAAGTCTTAAAACTGAGTAATCTTCTAATGCAAAACCTATAGAATCAAATAAAATTGTTCCATGAGTTTCTACATTTAGCTTTTTTTCACCACGAATTACTTCATAAATCTCTGTACATGTAAAGTCATTTGGCATTTGTTGAATATCACCTTCTATTTTGGCTTGTTCTAAAAACTCTACTACAACAGTTGAACTTTCAACTATCTCTTTTGCAATTTCAGTTTTACCAGGACAATCTCCTCCTATACCATTTATATATACATCTTTTTTAAGCATATCTTTTGTAAGAACAGTTTGGTATCTTTTATCTGCAGTACAGGTAGTGATTATATCAGCATCTTTGACCGAATCATGAGAATCTTTGCATGGAGTTATTTTGATATCATATTTTGACATATTTTTAGCAAATTTTTTCATTGCTTTTGGGTCTGTATCAAAGTATCTGACTTCTTGAAGGTCAAATATATAAGAAAATGCTAGGTATTGAAATTCACTTTGTGCACCAGTTCCTATAAGAGCTAAAACTTTTGAATCTTTTTTTGCTAAATATTTTGCCGCCATCGCTGAGTTTGCAGCGGTTCTAAATGCTGTAAGAAGTGTCATCTCTGTAAACATTAAGGGCTCACCAGTTTTAGTTATACTAAGCTGTCCCGTTGCCATAACTGTCATCTTATTAAGATTTGGATTTTTTGGGTGTCCATTGACATATTTAAATGAGTAAAATTTATCGTTACTTACAGGCATAAGTTCAATAACTCCACCGTCTACATGGTTAGCAACTCTTGGAGTTTTGTCAAAATCTTCCCAGTTTGAGTAATCCTCTTCCATAGTTTTGATTAGTTCTAAATAGAACTCCTTATAGCCGATTTTTGATATAAGTGTTTTTATATCTTCTATCTCTAAAACTAACATTTTTTTCCTTGTAATATATAAGAGAAAGAGAGGTATACTCATGTAAGTCAATTTAACAATCTCTAAGCTCTTAATATTTTAGTGTATTAAAAGTTAAAAGAGAAAAATCGAATTTTTCCATTACGGCGTAAGCGTTTATCTAGTACTTTTTATGAAATATGATTTTCACATATTTTGACTTAATAGATAATTAATAATCGTTTTTAATTATATTTGATATAATTGAATTCTCTAGCTAGTAAAGGAGATTGTATGAAATATTTAATAATACTTTTTATATATATTTACTCCTTTGCTGAAAACATAACACCTATACCTTTACATGTAGATGATATAAACATAGAAAAAGCAAAACTTGGTAAAAAATTATTTTTTGATCCTATTCTTTCAAAAGATGGAACAGTTGCTTGTGTAGGTTGCCATTTTTTAGATGATGGTGGAGATGATAATCAAAAAGTATCTTATGGAATAAACGGAAAAAATGGAACAAGAAACTCACCTACAATCTTAAATAGTAGATACAATTTTGTACAATTTTGGGATGGAAGAGCTAAAGATTTAGAGGACCAAGCTAAAGGACCAATAGAAAATCCAGTGGAGATGGGAAATAATTTTCCAAATTTAATTAAAACTTTAAATTCTTCAAAATATAAAAATGAATTCGAAAATATTTATAAAGATGGTATATCAAAGAAAAATATTGTAAATGCCATTGCAGAGTATGAGAAGACTCTTATAACTCCTAACTCTCCATTTGATAGATATCTTAGAGGAGATAAAAATGCTATTACAAGTGAGCAAAAAAAAGGTTATAAACTTTTTAAAAAAGAGGGTTGTATAGCTTGTCATAATGGTGTCAATATCGGTGGAAATTTATATAGTAAATCTGGTTTTTTTAAACCTATACAGAGTGATGATTTAGGAAGATATGAGATAACACACGACATAGAGGATAAACATTTTTTTAAAGTTCCTACATTACGAAATATAGAAAAAACAGCGCCATATTTGCATGATGGTAGATTTGATAAGCTTAAAGATGTAGTTGAAAGTATGATGAGTTATCAACTAGGAAAAAAGAGAAATAGTGCTGATATTAAAAGTATAGTTGAGTTTTTAAAGTCCTTAAATGGAGAGTTGGTTAATTTTGAAAAAAATTAAAAAATTAGATTTTACTATACTTATTTTGCTATCTACCATCTTTTTTATTGTGTATACATTTGCATATTTTATGCTTGTGCAAAATAAAAAAATAGAGTATGAAAGATACAATAGAAACTTATATACACTAAAAATACTTAATAATAATTTTGATAATTTTGTTTTAAATAGTATAGCATTTAAAAACTATGATGATATTGTAAAAAAAGTCAAAAATTTTGAAGAGATATTAAATACACTTAAAGACTCTTTTATACATAAGGAGTTTCAAGAAGATTTCAATCAAGAGATGGCTTTAATAGAAAAAGATTTTTTAATTAAAAAAGAGATAATAGAAAAATATAAATCTTATAAAGCAGTATCACTTTATTCTTTTGCATATGCAATGAAGTTACAAAAAGAGTTAAAAAAAACATATAATGAAGAAGTTTATGAACAGATAAATGAAATCTTTTTTGGACTTTTACAAAATTATCTTAACTATCAAATAGACGATATTGATATTCATGAAAAGATAAAGCGGTTAGAAAAAACTTTAAAAATTTTAGACAACTCATCTATGCAATATTTTATTTTACATGCAAAGACTCTTTATGATGGAGTTTTAAGTATGAATTTGAAAAAAGAAATATATATAAATACTCCACTTTATGCCGATATTGACGATTATCAAAATATGTATATAACTAAACATGAAGAGTTAAATAAAATAAAAAAGAAAATATATAATTTTATGTTTATATTATCAATATTTTTATTGATAATATTGCTTATTAGTTATCTAAAATTTCTTAAACTAAAAAAAGATTTAATCTCTTTTAAATATGCAGTTGAAAATAGTGATGACTCTATTGTAGTAACTGATATTCATAGGCATATAACATATGTAAATGAGGCTTTTACTAAAGTTACAGGATATACTAAAGAAGAGGCATTTGGTCAAAATCCAAGTATCTTAAAATCTGGACATATGTCTACTGAGTTTTATGAAAATATGAATATGATTTTAGATAGAGGTGAGAAGTGGTCTGGTGAGTTTATAAACAAAGATAAAGATGGCAATGTATACTATGAAAATGCTTCTATAACACCTATGTTTTTAAATGAGAAGTTAAATGGTTATTTAGCTATCAAATTAAATGTTACAGATTATGTAAAAGAGAAAGAAAAAGTAGAGTTTTTAGCTTATCATGACAGTTTAACAAAACTTCCAAATCGAAGAATGATGAAAAAGGTTATAGCTAGCAAGATTGAAAAAGCAAAAATAGATAGGTTGCACGTAGAGTTGCTTTTCTTAGATTTAGATGGTTTCAAATCAATCAATGATACATTGGGTCACAATGTTGGGGATTTTTTCTTACAAGAGACTGCTAAAAAGTTAAAAAACTTTTTAGGTAAAGAAAATATATTTTTTAGAACAGGTGGAGATGAATTTGCAATACTTTTAAGTTACAAAGATGGTTTAAGTCAAAGTGAAATGATAGCTTCAAATGTTATAAAGATAGTAAATGAGCCAATCAAAAAAGATGCCAATGAACTAACTGCAGGTGTGAGCATAGGGATAGCAAAACTTGATACCTCAAAAGATGATGTTATCTCTCTTTTAAAGCATGCTGATATTGCAATGTATGAAGCAAAAAATAGTGGTAAAAATAAATTTTGTAATTTCACGGAAGAGCTTATAGAAAAAATAGAGAAAAAGATGATAATAAAAGAAGCACTAAAGTATGCTTTTAAAAAAGATGAATTTTATGTAGTTTATCAGCCAAAATACTACCTTAATACAAAAGAAATACGTGGTTTAGAAGTCCTTATTAGATGGGAAAATCCAGAGCTTGGTTTAGTTCCTCCAGATTACTTTATACCTATTGCTGAAGATATGCAAGTTATAAATGATATTGGTATATTTGTTTTTAAACAAGCTTGTAAAGATTTTGTAGAATTTAAAAAGAATATAGATAGTTTAGTTTCTATATCAGTCAATCTTTCACCAGCACAACTTATGAATAAAAATCTTTTAAAAGAGTTTAAAAAGATAATAAAAAGTGAAGATATTGAGCCAAAAAATATAGGATTAGAGATTACAGAAACACATATTATGCAAAATATTGAAAAATCTAGTTCGGTTTTGAGAGATATGAGAGATTTTGGATTTAAGATAATTATAGATGATTTTGGCACAGGGTATTCTTCTTTAAGTTATCTAAAAAAACTTCCAATTCATAGTTTAAAGATAGATAAATCTTTCATAAACGATATATGTACAGATGAAAATGATGTTAAGATAGTAAAAGCTATAATATCAATTGCAAATAGTTTTAATTATAAAATAGTAGCTGAAGGTATTGAAACAAAAGCTCAAGAAGAGTTGTTAAAGAGTTTAGGTGTCAGTATTGGTCAAGGCTATTACTTTAATAAGCCAAAAAGAAAAGAGGAATTGTTTTGATAAAACTTAAATCACCATTAGATATGCATCTTCATTTAAGAGATGAAGATATGCTAAAAATTGTTGCACCATTTAGTGCTAAAAGTTTCTCTGCTGCAATTATTATGCCAAATTTAGTTCCACCTATAACTACAATTGAGTCTTTAATAGGTTATAAAAAAAGAATAAAAGAAGCAATTGGAGATGAAAATTTTGAGCCATTAATGACACTGTTTTTTAGAGATGATTATGATTATGAGTTTTTAAAAGAGGCAAAAAAATATATAAGTGCCATAAAACTATATCCTTCTGGTGTTACAACAAACTCTGAGGGTGGAGTTAGTAGTATGGATATAGAGAGCTTAAGAGATACCTTTGAGGCTATGAGTGAACTTGAGATTCCACTTTGTGTTCATGGAGAAACAAATGGTTTTGTTATGGATAGAGAGACAGAGTTTGGCTCAGTTTATGAGCAGTTTGCAACTGCCTTTCCAAAACTAAAAATTATAATGGAGCATATTACTACAAAAAATAGTGTAGATTTACTTGATAAATATGAAAATCTTTATGCAACTATAACAGTTCAGCATCTCTATATAACATTAGATGATGTTGCTGGCGGTATGTTAAAACCTCATCTATTTTGTAAGCCAATAGCAAAAAGATATGAAGATAGAGAAGCTCTTTTAAAAGTAGCACTTAGTGGACATCCTAAAGTGATGTTTGGAAGTGATTCGGCTCCTCATCCAACACATAAGAAGGAGTGTTGTGGATGTGCAGCAGGTATTTTTACAGCTCCCATTGCTCTTGAAGCACTTGTCTCTTTATTTGATAAGAATAATGCTTTAGATAATCTTCAAGCTTTTGTTAGTGATAACGCACAAAAAATTTATAATTATAAGCCTGTGGAAAAAGAGATAGAATTTATTAAAAAATCTTATATAGTCCCTACAAATTATACTAATATAGTACCTATGTTTGCTGGTGAAAAATTATCTTGGAGTGGTAAATGGAAGAAAATAAACTTATAAAAAAACTTATTTCTGATAAATCAGATTTTATAAGTAGATTTAAACCTGTTTTTGTAGATTATTTTGTTGATTTATGTACTTCTTATGATAAATTTTATCCAGAAGAGACTTTAAAAGAAGTTGCAAATATAGTATATGATGATGTTTTCACTGTAGAGATATTTTTAACAACATTTGAAAAAGATATTTTTAAGGATATATTTGAAGATGGTGTTATGCTAGGTTTCCTTATTAATAGAAGTATGTTTTTTCTTTTAGAAAATTTTATTAAAGATACTAATAAAAATAATGAATGTAAAGAGTATGTAGAGCCACTTATAACTTGTATAACAGAGTATATAAATCAGTTTGAAAAAAATATTTATGATAAGAATAGATTGCAACCTTTACATATAAATTTTGATACTTTAGACAATTTTTCAGCAGGACATAATATACTTAACATATTTAAAGAGATAAAAGATAGAGGAGATGAAGTTACTTTTTTTAACCTTTATAAAGGTGTTCCTATTCAACATAAAGGGACAATAGTAGATATAGATGATAATGAAGTCGTATTTAGGACAATGCAAACACAAGAGATTGCTATGAAGATGGAGGGTGTTGCGTATATACTCAAAGATAATAATTTTGATAAATATCTAAAAGCTGATGTTTTATACAATAATTTTTTAAATAATACAGTAGTTTTAACTAACTTTACATATCTTCTAAATATGCCAGCAATAAGTAGAAAATCTATAAGAGTCCATCCTGAAATTATGGTTGAGGTTTCTTTAGTTAGTGAAAAAGAGTTAGCAATAAAAGGAAAACTTTTTGACCTCTCTGTTGATGGGTTAGGTGTTATTAGTGAAGAAAATAATGGTATATATGCTGGTGCAAAGATTAATGTTGACTTTTATTTTAATAGTTTAGATAACATTAGTTTAAATGCTGAAGTACTAAGTATTATTGAGTATAGTAACTCTTATAGATACTGTATAAAAATATATCCCAAAGCTGGTGCAGAAGAGAAAATTAGAAATTATGTTAAGAAACGAGAGGTAGAAATTCTTGATAGTTTAAATCAAGAATTAAATTTATATAAGTAGCGGTAGTAGAAAATCTACATACCACCACTCGCTTCAAGTTTTTTCTCCCATATCCCACCTAAATAGGCAAGAAGTGCAGTAATACAGAAGTACATACCGGCAACTATAATCCATGTTTCAAATGGAGAGAAAGTATTTGCAACAATTTCACGACCAACTTTAGTAAGGTCAGTAATAGATATAATAGATACTAAAGATGAGTCTTTTACAAGAGCAATCATCTCTCCAACTAGTGTTGGAAGAGCACGTTTAAGTGCTTGAGGCATAATAATATAAGCCATAGTTTGAGGATAGTTCATACCAAGTGATTTTGCTGCTTCGTATTGACCTTTATCTATAGATTGAATTGCCCCTCTTATAACTTCTGCAATATAAGCTCCAAAGAAGATACCAAGAGATAATCCACCAGCTAAAAATCGTTCTAAGTCGAATATTGTAGCAACAATAAAATAAAATATAAATATCTGAACAAGTAGAGGAGTTCCTCTAATAATCGTTATATATACTATAGCTATGTCTTTTAAAAACTGGAAGCTAGATAATCTCATAAAAGCAAGTATTATACCTATTGAAAAAGCTAATACAGCAGAAAAAGCAGATATTTTTAGTGTTATCATAAGACCATTTAAGAGAGGTCCCATAGCCCAAGATGTACTTGATGCTATTGCATCATACTCATAAATTTCATCACCATTATCTACAACAAGTTTATAGCCATCTGGTATTTCTAACTCTTCACTACTGCTATTGTTGCTTATTACTATTTTACCATTTTCTTTTATATTTATTATCCCATCAAATGGAGCTTCTACGGAGCTAACTTTTTCATATGCAAAGTATTTTGGTACACTTGTCCACTTCCATATATAGTTCATATTGGAAGCTGCAGTAAATAGAAGGTATCCTATCATTACATAAAAAAGAACTGCTATCGCATGTCCTAGTAACTTGTTTTCTAAAATTGGTTGTTTTGTCTTTGCCATCTTTTCCCGTTCATTCTAATTTCGTCTTTACTGTATCTACATAAGTATAGATACAGTAAAGACGCTTTTAAAGCGTCTTTATAAAAGGTAACTTACATTACCTTTTTTTGCCAAGCGTCTTTTTTGAACCACTTGTCATAAATTCTGTCATATTGACCATCATGTTTTGCTTGATTTAAGAAGTTATCTAACCAGTTAAGAAAATCTGGGTCACCTTTTCTTACAGCCCATCCTAATGGCTCATAAGTCAAGTCTTGATCCATATGGATTATATTACCAGTAGATTGCTTTTGTGAAAAGAAAATAGCATTGTATGGTTTGTCATAAACAAATGCATCAGCTTTTCCATTTAATACTTCTTGTGCAGCATCAGCTTCTGTTTCAAAAGTTCTGATTTTTGCTTTTCTAAACATTTTACGAGTTGCAATTTCACCTGTAACACCAAGTTTAGTTACGATAGTATACTCTGGCTTATCTAAATCTTTCCAAGTTTTTCCCTCATGCTTCTTTTGAGCAATGATAGTTTGACCAACACTGATATATGGGTTAGCAAAGTTGATTTTTAAGTTTCTTTCTTGAGTAACAGTCATACCACTCATAAGAATATCAAATTTATCAGTTAAAAGTGCAGCAATAATTCCATCCCATGCAGTTGGAACAAGCTTAAGCTTAACGCCCATTGCTTTTGCCATTGCTTTTGCCATATCAACATCAAATCCAATAATGTTACCTTTTTTGTCTTTCATTTCGAAAGGCATATATCCAGGCTCCATACCTACTCTTAGTTCACCACGTTGTAGTATTTTGTTAAGTGTAGAATTTTTCCATAGGTTAATGTCATCAGCCATTACCATACTATTTAGTCCAAGCATTACGATTAATGCAACAAGAATTTTTCTCATTCAATCTCCTTTAAGTTTGTTTTTATTTTATCTATTTTAGTGTACTAATACTTCTTTTAAGAAGTCTTTTGCACGGTCAGTTTTTGGATTACTAAAGAACTTTTTTGGAGTATTTTCTTCTAAAATCTCTCCTTCATCCATAAAAATTATGCGATTACATACTTCTTTTGCAAAACCCATTTCATGTGTTACACATACAATTGTATAGTTCTCATGTGCCAAATCACGCATAACATCAAGTACTCCACCTATCATCTCAGGGTCAAGTGCAGATGTTGGTTCATCAAAAAGTATAATTTGAGGTTCCATTGCAAGTGTTCTTGCTATTGCAACACGTTGTTTTTGTCCACCACTAAGCTCACTAGGATAACCCTCTGCTTTATGTGCAAGACCTACTTTTTCTAGAAGTTTTAGCGAAGTTTCGTAGGCATCATGTTTTGATTTACCTTTAACTTTTGTTTGTGCTATTGTAATATTTTCTAAAATTGTAAGGTGAGGAAAGAGATTAAAATGCTGGAATAGCATTCCTGTCTCAGCTCTGAGTTGATTCAATTCCACTTTTTTATCGTAGAGGTCTTTCCCTTCTACATGTATATCACCACTATCTATCTCTTCTAATCTATTTATACATCTTATAAGAGTTGATTTTCCACTTCCACTAGGTCCGCAGATTACTACAATTTCTCCTTTTTTTACTGAGAAATTGATATTTTTAAGTACATGAAAATCTCCATAATACTTATCCACATTCTTCATACTAATAATTAGTTCGTCCATTCAAGTTCCTAACGTAAATACCATTTTGTTTACAAGTATCAATATTACCGAGTATTTATAAAACTAATATAAAAGTATGTTAATTTTAGAATTATTTTTTAAAAATGTAGCTATTTAACACTATTGTATTTACAAATTAGATATTTATATAGTCAATTAAAGTTCTCTTAAAAATTTGTATTTATTAATTAGTTACAGCTAGGAACATTTCCACTGTCACTTGCAAAGGAACTTAGGAAGTGATATAGATGTTTTAGTTTTTTCTTAGACTCTATATCTGGAGCATTTGGACATATTTTTTTGATTTCAACTCCTAAAGTACCGTTTCTATAAGTATTTCTCCATTCTCTTTTTGTATGATATTTACCCATAATATCGCCTTTGAAGCCACAAGGTTTTTTTAAAATCTTTACATAGTATTTTTTACCTCTCACAACACTAGCTTCTAAAGAAGTACTAAAGGAGATATTTAAACAAACGATTATTATGAGCAGTGATATAATTTTTTTCATTTTACTTTCCTAGATTTGATATATAAATAGCAAGATTTTTAATCTGTTTATCATTAAGGTGATTTACTTGTTTTGCCATTACTAAGATAACGCCCTTTTTCCCAAATTTACTATTTTTAAAAAAGTTTATACTCTCAATAAGATCTTCAGTGTCTTGACCTGCAAGTGGTTCAGATCTTCCATATGCTTCATTTTTACCATCTTTCCCATGACATTTAGCACATCCTTTAAAAATTTGTGATGGGATAGTAGATATTTCACCTCTAGCATATAAAGATGAACTAAAAATTAAACTGACTAGTAATAAAATAGTATTATGCATTTTCATGGAATCTGCCTATAATGTAAATTTAAAAAAAAGTATAGCATTTTTTTATAAAATGTTAAATAAAATTAACTAAATTTGGATTAAATGTAAAATTTATTTTATAAATAACCTTTAGAAATATGGTAAAATAGCATTTTTATAAAAGGGATGATTTGATAAAAAGTAAATTAAAAGAGTTTGGGGCAGATTTTTCACTTCTGTTGGTAGCTATTTGCTGGGGAGCGACATTTTTTATTGTTCAAGATGCTATTGAAGATACACCTGTATATATATTTCTTTTTTGGAGATTTTTTATTGCTACAGGATTTATGTTCCTTATTTCATTTAAAGAGATAAAAAAACTTGATAAAGAGACTTTTAAAGCGGGGCTTGTGTTAGGTACTTTTATGTTTTTAGGATTTGCTTTTCAAACTTTTGGACTTACTTATACCTACTCTTCTACAGTAGCTTTTATAACAGGCTTAAATGTTGTTATAGTACCAATTGCACTGTTTTTTATATTTAAGACTAAAGTTTCTATATATTCTATATCTGGAGCTTCTTTTGCAGTAATTGGACTTTACTTTTTAACCAATACACATGCTGGTGGATTTGGCTTAGGTGAGTTTTATACACTTATATGTGCGGCTATGTTTGCTTTACAGATTACTTATACTGACGTATATGCAAAAAAACATAGTGCTTTTTTACTTGTGAGTATTCAGTTTTTAGTAGTAAGTATTTTATCTGCATTTGGCGCACTTTTTTTAGATGGAGAGATTATGCCTAAAAGTTTTGATGGAGTTTTTTTAGAAGCATTGATTGTGACAGTTGTATTTGCTACAGTTTTTGCATTTTTCACTCAAACAGTTATGCAGAAATTTACAACACCTGCAAAAACAGCTATTATTTTTACTATGGAGCCAGTTAGTGCAGGAGTATTTGGATACTATTTTGCAGAGGAGAGTTTTACTTTTATACAACTTCTTGGAGCAGGACTTATACTCTTTGGTATGTTAAGTGCAGAGCTTGGAACCTATTTTAAAAGTAAAAGGTTAAGTAGTGTATAAACTTTTAGTAGTAATTGTACTTTTTTTAGGTGGTTGCACATATAAAACACAATATGAATTTTCAAAACCTTATTATATTGTTATAAAAAATTCAAAAATTGCATTGGCAGATATAGGATTTATAAAAAAAGATAAAAATAGATTAAATCTACAACTTTTTACAGCAGGAACTCCAGTTTTTGAGTTAGATATAAAGAGTGATGTTTGCTTAGGATATATGTGCTTAAAAAAGAAAAATTTTAATGCAGAATTTTTTGGTTATAGTCACTATGAAAATTTTATAGATGAGCTTTTTAATTTGAAACCTATATATGGTAAAAAAAATCTTAAAAAAATAGATAACGGATTTGAACAAAAGATTAAAACAGCTAGTTATGATATAACGTACAGGGTAAAAAATGGAAATCTATATTTTAAAGATAGAAAAAATAGAGTATTGATAAAACTAAAGGAATTAAAATGAAATATATAGGTGCTCATGTTAGTGCAAGTGGAGGAGTTTTCAATGCTCCAATCAATGCTAGAGAAATCGGTGCAAAAGCTTTTGCCTTTTTTACAAAAAATCAACGTCAATGGGTAGCTAAGCCTCTTGATGAAGAAACTATTTCAAAATTCAAATTAGAGCTTGAAAAATCAGAGATACTTCCTAAACATGTGCTCCCACATGATAGTTACCTCATAAATTTAGGTCATCCTGATGCAGAAAAAAGAGAAAAATCTTTAAATGCTTTTATTGATGAGTTAAAAAGATGTGAACAATTAGGACTTGATAGATTGAACTTTCATCCAGGAAGTCATCTTAAACTAATAAGTGAAGATGATTGTTTAGAGCTTATAGTTGAGTCCATGAATGAAGCCTTGCGTCAAACACAAGGTGTGAAGCTTGTAGTAGAGAATACAGCAGGACAAGGAAGCAATATGGGTTACAAAATGGAACACTTAGGCTTTTTGATGGATAATTCTA
>CAZBPU010000044.1:0-14175 GCA_964493845.1 uncultured Sulfurospirillum sp. | reverse complement strand
TTAAGGCTAAATTAACTGCTTCTTTAACTGCATTGATATAACTGATAGTAGATGGATTTTGATTTTTATAGGCAATATCAAAGGCAGTTCCATGGTCCACTGAAGTTCTTATAATTCCTGCATTTAGGCTAACATTGATACTTTCATCAAAATATAATGCTTTTAAAGGGATAAGCCCTTGGTCATGGTACATACATACAAAATATTTAAATTTTTCTCTACTTTTATTTGTAAATGCAATATCAGGCACCAATGGCCCTTGAAAAATATTTTTACCTAACTTTTTATTTACTTTTTTTATAGCTTTTTTTATTTTAAACTCTTCATTCCCTATAACACCACCATCTCCTGCATGTGGGTTAAGTCCAAGAACAGCTATTTTTTCTACATGTAAAGAGTTTTCTATAGTTAGCAAAAATTTTATTAATTTTTTGGTTTTGATAGTTTGACTAACATCTTTTAAGGGAATATGGTGAGTATAAAGTATAGTAAACATCTTTTCACACCCAAGCATCATAATTGCTTTGTTGCTTAAAGCATCAGTGTGTCCTATAAAAGGGATTTTAGCTTTTTCCCAAGACTCTTTGTTTATGGGAAGTGTGACTATACCAATAACTTTTTTTTTCTTTGCTAATTTAACAGCAGTTTGAAAACTCTCATAAGAGAGCTTTCCTGCTTCTTTTGTACTTTTTCCTGCTTCTATTTCAAATATATCTCCACACTCTTTACATTTAAAATCTTTTGGAATATTAAGACCAAGCAAGGCAGCTCCCCAATGAAGCATAGTTTCATTTATGCAGTATATAGGTTTACAAAACTCTTTTATAGTTTTGTGAGAACGAAGGGCGATTTCTAATCCTATGCCGTTGATGTCACCAATGCTAATTGCTAGTTTTTGCATAACTCTATCATCTCTTTTACTGCATTTTCAAAACCTGTAAAGACACTTCTTGCTATAATACTTTGCCCGATATTAAGCTCAATAACTTCTGAAATATTTGCTATAGTTTGTACATTTTGATAGTTCAATCCATGACCAGCTGCCACTTTTATACCTAAACTACTCGCAAGTTTTGATGCATCTTCTAGTTCTTTTATAGATTTTTGAAGCTTTACATGTAACTCGTCTCTTGGGAGATCAAGCTCTTTAATAGAGTGATTTGTATTTTTTAGATTTGAAAAGAGCATAGCATATATGTTTGAGTAACTACCAGTATGCAGCTCTATCCATTGTGCATTTAAACTTTTAGCCATTTTTATTTGAAACATGTTTGGGTCTATAAAAACTGAAAGTTCAATATTTGCTTTTTGAAGTCTTTTGCTTATATCTTCAATAGCTTGAAAGTTTGTTATCAAATCAAGTCCACCTTCTGTTGTAACTTCTTCTCTTTTTTCAGGAACAAGTGTAATACGGTGAGGATTCATATCTATAACAGTATCTATTATTTCAGGATCAATTGCACACTCTAGATTTATTGGAAGTTGTGAATTTTCTATGATACGAAGAGCATCCATATCATTAATATGTCGTCTATCTTCTCTTAAATGTATTGTTATTTGGTCTGCTCCAGCTCTTTTAACTAAACTTATTGCGTCAAGTGGATCGGGATCATTTATTTTTCTTGCTTCTCTTAAAACAGCTATATGATCTATATTTACACCTAGTAACATTATGGTCCTTTGTTTTTTTCTTATTTTAGCAAAAAAACAGTTAGTTATATGTAAAATGGTGCTTAGTTAATGTCAAATAATTAACTGGTGAAGTTTAAATTTTAATAAGAGTAAAATTTACTTTTATTTAAGGAGATACATATGGATGGTATTGTTTTTTTAAATGGAGAGTACTTAGAAGCAGATGAAGCAAAAGTATCTGTTTTTGACAGAGGATACATGTTTGGTGATGGTGTCTACGAAGTAGTACCAGTTGTAAATTATACAGTTTTAGATCGTGAGCCTTTTTTAGAGAGATTTGATAGAAGTTTACGTGAATTAGATTTAAAATGGCCTATGAGTAAAGATGATTTTTTAGAAATGATAGATGGATTAGTTAAGAAAAATGACATAAAAGAGGGTGGTGTATATATGCAAGTAACTCGTGGAGTTGCTCCTCGTGATTTTTCTTATCCTGCAAATACACCTACTACATGTACCGCATTTGGTTTTAAAAAAGAGGTTATAAACAATCCATATGCAAAAAGTGGCATTAAAGTTGTAACAGTAGAAGATATAAGATGGAAAAGAAGAGATGTAAAATCTATTGCACTTTTAGGTCAGTGTATGGCAAAAGAAGAGGCTAAAAGAAAAGGTGCTTATGAGGGTTGGATGGTAGAAGATGGATATGTAACGGAAGGTACTTCTTCGTCTGCTTATATTGTTAAGGACAATGTAATTATAACTAGACCCCTTTCAAATTCAATCTTACCAGGAATTAGAAGAAAACTTTTGATAGAGATTGCAAAAGAGCATGATGTAAAAATAGAAGAACGTCTTTTTACACCACAAGAAGCACTTGAAGCCGATGAGGCATTTTTGTCTAGTGCAACAACTTTTGTATTGCCTATTATTGAAATTGATGGTAAATCTATAGGTGATGGAAAACCTGGTCCTATATTTGAAAAAATGAGAAAGATGTATATTGAGTCTGCATTGAAAATAGCTGGTATATCGCTATAACAATTGTAAGTAGACCAAGAGTTGTAGATTATTTACAACTTATTATACTTTCAGCAATTTGGGGAAGCTCTTTTTTAGCTATCGAAATAGCTATTGAAGAAGTTTCTCCTTTTTTAGTTGCATTTGGTAGGATAGCTTTAGCGGCTCTATTTTTACTGATTGTTATTTTTTATAAAAACTACTCTTTCCCAAGAGATAGAAAATCTTGGTTCATACTTATCATTGCTGGAATTTTAAATAATGCCATTCCTTTTTTTCTTATAAGTTGGGGGCAACAGTATATCAATAGCTCAACAGCTGCAATTATGCTCTCTTTTGGACCTTTTATTGCACTTGTTTTATCTCACTATACAACTAATGATGAAAAATTTACTATTTTTAAACTTGTAGGTGTTGTTTTTGGTTTTTTAGGTGTTTTTGTGCTTTTAGGTGATGATATAATTTCTCAAAAAACTGATGCTATTTATGGACAATTAGCAGTTTTACTTGCTACTTTTGGTTATATAAGTGCAGGGCTTTTAATAAGAAAATTAAAAGGTATAAATGTTGTAATCTGTTCAACTTCAATGTTTATAACAGCAACATTAGTTATGTTGCCTTTTGTATCATTGAGTGCAATTAGTAGCATAAATTTTAGTAGTATATCTGTTTTAACTATTATCTATTTAGCTATTGTTCCAACAGCTATAGCCTCTTTGGTTAGAGTAAAATTAGTACAAAGAGTTGGAATTCAATTTATGTCACAAGTTTCTTATATTATTCCAATATTTGCAATATTTTGGGCTTGGGTATTTTTTTCTGAATTACCAAACATAAATGCTTGGATAGCTTTATGTCTAATATTTTTGGGTCTACTACTTAGAAGAATTTAAATAAAAGATGTATAAGTATACTTTTATATTTATATATAAGAGAGCAATAAAAAATGTTATATTAATGTTCTTTCGCTATAATTAATGACATTTTTAAAAGGAGAAGTCATGGAGTTAAACGGTTCCCAGATGGTTGTTGAAGCACTAGCAAAGGAGAACGTAAGTGTAGTCTTTGGCTATCCTGGTGGTGCTATAATGAATGTTTATGATGAAGTTTATAAACAAAACCATTTCCAGCATATTTTAGTAAAACATGAACAAGCTGCTATTCATGCAGCAGATGGATATGCTAGAAGTAGTGGTAAGGTTGGTGTTGCATTTGTTACTAGTGGACCTGGATTTACAAATGCTGTGACAGGACTTGCAACTGCATATATGGACTCAGTTCCAATGGTAGTTATAAGTGGTCAAGTACCAATCACTATGATAGGAACTGATGCATTTCAAGAGATAGATGCAGTAGGAATTTCACGTCCATGTGTAAAACATAACTATTTAGTAAAAGATGCAAAAGATTTAGCACGTATACTTAAAGAAGCATTTTATATTGCTCGTAGTGGTCGTCCTGGCCCTGTTCATGTAGATATTCCTAAAGATGTTACAGCTCAAATGGCAGAGTTTACATACCCAGAAACTATAAAAATGCAAACATATAAACCTACATACAAAGGTAATGTTCGTCAAATAAAAAAAGCAGTAGAAGCTATAGCAAATGCAAAAAGACCAGTTCTTTATATTGGTGGTGGTGCTATAAACTCAAATGCGGGTGAATCAGTAAGAGAGTTTGCTAAGATTACGGGAATTCCTGCAGTTGAAACACTTATGGCAAGAGGAGTAATGGGAAATGAAAACCCACTTCTTTTAGGTATGCTTGGAATGCATGGTTGTTATAGTGCAAATATGGCTATGAGTGAAGCTGATTTGATGATAGCCTTTGGTTCTAGATTTGACGATAGGGTTACTGGAAAACTAAGTGAATTTGCAAAACATGCAAAGATAATTCATATTGATATTGACCCAAGTAGTATAGGGAAGATAGTTGATATAGATTTTCCTATAGTTGGTGATTTGAAAAATGTAGTTGATGGTATGATACCACTAGCAAAAGAGAAAATAGACTCTACTAAATATAAAAGTTGGAGAGATTTATTAAATAGATATAATGAAATACACCCTCTAAAATATGAAGATTCTGAAGAAGTTTTAAAACCACAATGGGTTATTGAGAGAGTTGGTGAAATTCTTGATGATAAAGCTTTTATAAGTACAGATGTTGGACAACATCAGATGTGGACAGCACAGTTTTATCCATTTAGTTTTCCACGTCAATTTATAACAAGTGGTGGTTTAGGAACTATGGGTTTTGGCTTGCCTGCAGCCTTAGGAGTTAAAAAAGCAAATCCTGAAAAAATATCTATTAACTTTACCGGTGATGGCTCAATTATGATGAATATTCAGGAGCTTATGACAGCAGTTGAGTTTAATTTACCTGTTATCAATATAATTTTAAATAACAAATTTTTGGGTATGGTTCGTCAATGGCAAACATTTTTTTATGATAAAAGATACTCATCAACAGATATAGAAGTACAACCTGATTTCGTAAAACTTATTGAGAGTTTTGGTGGAGTTGGATATAGAGTAACAACTAAAGATGAATTTGATAAAGCCTTGCAAGATGCTATCAAAAGTGATAAAGTTGCTTTTATAGATGTTCAAGTAAATAGACTTGAAAATGTTTTACCAATGGTACCAGCTGGTGGAACACTATATAATATGATGCTAGAGTATAAGGAGTAGATGATGAAATGTACAGAAATTTATTTCGTGCTTAAGTCACGAGGAATTTTACTTAGATTTTGTTCAAGTAAAAGGGGACAGTAAAATGGAAAATGTAAGAAGAGTACTTTCGGTTATCGTTATAAATGAGGAAGCTGTTTTATCACGTATTTCTGGTCTTTTTGCTGGTCGTGGATACAATATAGATAGTTTAACTGTTGCTCCTGTTCCAAATACGGAGTTTTCAAGACTTACAATTGTAACAAGTGGGAATCAAAGAGTATTAGAGCAGATTGTGAAACAACTCCATAAACTTATACCCACATATAAAGTTATAGAATCAGAAGAGTTTGTAGAAAAAGAGATGGCCTTAGTTAAGATACCTCTTAATGAAGATTTTAATGGTCTTGATGCAATGCTTAAAGCTTATAATGGAACTATTGCAAGTAGTGGTGAAAATTTTGTTGTAGTTATGGTGGCAGATGATGCAAAAAGAATTGATAACTTTTTAAAAGCGATTAAAAAGTATAATCCAACAGATATGGTACGTGGTGGATCTGTTGCTCTGGATGTTTAATGAAAATAGTTGATATTTTAAAAGAGTTAGATATACCTTATAGTGGAAAAGATTTTGAAGTTTCATCTTTTGGAACTCTAAAAAATGCTAACGAATTTCAAATAGCTTTCTATAATGATGAAAAACTTTTTGAAGACTTAAAAAGTACAAAAGCTGGTGCAGTTATAGTAAAAAAAGAGTACGCAGAATTTTTACCTTCTACATGTAATGCTGTACTTAGTAAAAATCCATATTTAGACATGGCAAGAATGAGTGGTTATTTTGCTAAAAAACCTTTTCTAAATAATGGTAAAAAACAGATAGATATAAATGCAGTAGTCGATAGTAGTGCTATTGTTGGTGATGGTTGCACAGTAGAAGAGGGTGCATATATTATGGCTGGTGCTGTTATTGGTGCTAATGTAAAGATAGGTAAAAACACAAGAATATATCCAAATGTTGTTATTTATGATGATACTATTATTGGAGATAACTGTTTTATCCAAGCTGGAGCTATTATAGGTAGTGATGGTTATGGTTATGCTCATACAGATTTAGGTGAACATGTAAAAATATATCATACTGGTAAAGTTGTTTTAGAAGATGATGTAGAGATAGGAGCAAATACCACCGTGGATAGAGCAGTATTTGGGACAACTCGTATAGGTAAAAATACAAAGATTGATAATCTAGTACAAATTGGACATAATTGTGAGCTTGGACAATCATGTATAATGGTTTCTCAATCAGGACTCGCTGGCTCAACTACACTTGGACGTAATGTTGTTATGGGTGGACAAGCTGCAACAGCAGGGCATCTTCATATTGGTGATTTTGCACAACTTGCAGCTAGAAGTGGTGTAACTAAGTCAATAGAAGGTGGAAAAACATATGGTGGTTTTCCACTGATGTTACAAAAAGATTGGCTTAAAACTCAATTGAGAATGATAAAATACTTTAGTATCAAAAGATAATTAAGTATTAAATAATTAAATAAAATATAGGAGAATATAAATATGGGTGGTAAAAACACAGTTTTAAAAACATTTCCATTAGCAGAGACAAAAAAAGGTATAATTTCAGTTTCACATTTAGAAGAGCCTTATGGAACAGGTTCTTTTCCAGTAGTTAGTATTGGTATATCTTTAAAAGGTGATGATTCAAGTCCTGATTGGAAGGCTCATATACCTTATGAAAATTTAGACCAACTTATCGAGTCTTTGCAAGAAGCAAAAAAACAGTTTGGAACTAACTAGAAAGATGACTGCTACATGTAAAAATTTACATGTAGCAGTTAAAATTTTATTTTTCTAAAGTATCGATATACTTTTCTATAGATACAGCAACTTTTTTAGAAAATGCAACAGCTTCAACAACAGTTCTAGCTCCAGTAACTATGTCACCGGCACTAAATACACCTTCTCTTGATGTCATTCCAGTTTCATCTGTACTAACAAAACCTCTATCACAAACATCAATATTTGCATTTTTAACTAAAATATCATTTGGATTTTGACTGATAGATACAAAAATTGCATCAGCTTTTTCATGACCGGTGACACCTTCTTCATCAGTTTTTCTATATATAAGTCCATCTTCAACCATCTCAATAGGCTCTTTATAAAAATCAAATTTAACACCATCTATTTTTGCACACTCGATTTCATGTTTTTCTGCTGGCATATTTTCTTCGCCTTTTCTATACATGACTATAACTTCTTTTGCACCACTTCTGATAGCAGTTCTTGCAGCATCCATAGCAACATTACCAGCACCTAAAACTATAACTCTTTTTCCTATATCATAAGCAGTATGCTCTTTTAGATAGTTAACAGCAAAGTGAACATGGCCTAAGCTTTCGCCTTTAATATTAAGCTTTTTAGGTATATTTACACCAATACTTACAAAAACAGCTTTGAACCCATCACGAAATAGATCATCAATAGTTATATGCTTACCTATCATAATATTTCTTCTAATTTTTACCCCAAGTTGTTTTAGTCTATCTATAAGCTTATCAAGAACTCTTTTATCTAATCTAAAATCAGGAATACCATACCTTAAAACGCCACCTATTTTACTATGGCCATCATACATAGTGATACCATAACCTTTTGCAGCAAGTATAAATGCTAAAGCAATTCCAGCTGGTCCACTACCAACTATAGCAATATTATGCCCATTAAATTTTGGTTTTTGAAATTCTGTAGAGTTCATGTAAAAATCGGATATATAGTGCTCAATAGCCCCAACACTAACAGCTGTTTTCTTCTTGTTTAGTATACAGTGTCCTTCACAATGCTTTTCATGTGGGCATACTAAAGAACATATAACAGAGAGAGGATTGTTTTCAAAAAGCATTTTTCCTGCTTCTGCAATTTCTCCAGAAAGAAACATTCTTATCATTGTTTCTATTGGAGTTCCAACAGGGCATCCTGTTTGACATAATGGTTTTTTACATCCTAAGCAAGTGTTAGCTAAGTCTATTGTGTATTTATTCATTGTATCTTCTCCTGATTATTACTTATAATTTTCTATAAAATCTTTAATTCTTCCTATCCCATCAATAATACTCTTTTCATCTGTTGCAAATGAGAATCTAAAGTAACCTTCTGTTCCAAAACCAATTCCAGGTACAGTAGCAACACCTTTATCTGCTAAAAGTTTTTTACAAAATTCTACAGAGTTGTTATCTATTTTTTTAATATTAACATATAGATAAAAAGCACCACTTGGCTTTACAACACTTAAACCATCTATTTCATTAAACATTTTTAGAGCTATATCTCTTCTTTTTTCAAAAGCTTGTCTCATCATTTCTATATCACTATCAGCTTCGCCTAAAAGTGCTGGAATCGCAGCTTTTTGAGTAATAGAGTTTATATTTGAAGTACTTTGGGATTGAAGTTTTTTGATAACATTTGTAAGCTCTTTTATAGGAGTTGCCATGTAACCAAATCTCCAACCTGTCATAGCTACTGATTTGCTAAGGCCATTTATAGTTATAGTTCTTTTGTACATATCTTCACTAATTGAAGCAACAGAAGTAAATTTTAAACCATCATACATAATTTTTTCATACATCTCATCTGAACAAACTAAAATATTTGTTCCTTTTAAGACTTCAGCTAAACCTTCTAAATCTTCTTTAGTATATACTGAACCAGTTGGATTAGAAGGAGTATTTAGTATAAAAACTTTTGTTTTGTCTGTTATGGCATTTTTAAGTTGGGCTGGTGTTACTTTAAACTCACTACTATCATTTGTTTCTATTACGACAGGTATACCACCACTGTACTTTACAATTTCAGGGTATGTTACCCAATAAGGTGCAGGAATTATAACTTCATCACCATCATTTAAAAGTGCTTGAAAAAGATTAAATAGTGAGTGTTTTGCTCCAACATTAGTTATAATATCACTAACTTCATACTCTAAGCCATTATCTCTTTTAAGTTTTTCTTGGATTGCTTTTAATACTTCTGGAGTACCTGGAACTGCCGTATAACCAGAGTTTCCTTCATTTATAGCGTCAATTGCAGCTTGTCTTATAACTTGTGGAGTTCCAAAGTCTGGTTCACCTGCTGAAAAGCTTAAAATATCTTTTCCACTTGCTTTTAATTCACGTGCTAAAGTTGTTATGGCTATAGTCAAAGAGTCTGAAAGCACACCGATACGTTTTGAAATCATATCTATAATCCTTATTTTTATTTGTTATTTTTAATTATACCTAATCTTTAAGAGTTTTTATATATAACTCATAAATTTTTTCTAATTCTATATCTTTTTCTAGTATATCTTTGTTGCATGTCTCTTTATCACATGTTCCCATTGCATGTTCTAGTATTTCTAGTCTTTTAAATAGATAACCAAAAAGTTCTTTATTAATATCTGGAATTTTATTGTGAGCCATTTGGCTTTTATCTCTCCCCTTAGTAATGACACGAGCGGGGATTCCAACTGCAGTTGACTCATCTGGAACATCTTTTACAACAACTGAATTAGAGCCAATTCTAGAATTATGACCTATAGTTATATCTCCAAGAACCTTTGCTCCAGCACCTATAACCGCACCACTAAGTACAGTAGGATGTCTTTTAACACCTCTATTTAGGTTAACACCACCAAGAGTTACACCTTGATAAATAAGAACATCATCACCAACAATAGCAGTTTCTCCAATAACTAAACCAAAAGCATGATCAAAAAAGACTCGTCTACCAATTTTAGCTGCAGGGTGAAGGTCGATATTTGTTACAAATTGTGTAATACCCATTATCATGCGTGCTGTTAATTTGAAGTTTTTTATATATAGTTTATGTGCAAACCTGTAGTTAACTAATGCCCAAACACCAGGATAATTAAAAAGTAATTCAAATTTTGAATTTAACGCAGGGTCATTTTTGATTGGTTGTGAAAAATCTTCTTTTATCCGTTGCCAAAAAGATATATGGCTCATCTATACTCCTCGTTTTTTAAATAACAGTTGTCATTTAAGAGTGAATTTATCTTATTTAATATAGTTCTTTTTTCATTAATATCTAATGAAGATGAATTCTCAATTTTATTGTTTAAGTTTCTAATTATCTCATTATTATCATAATCTAAATCTTCAAGGATATCATTGATAGATTGTGCTTCTATGCAGTTTTCTATTTCAAACCCACTTTTAGTTAATCTAACAGTAACTTCTGTCGGATGTGTAAAAAGATTATGTTTCATTCCTAGTACTTCTTGATATGCTCCTACTAAGAAAAAACCTAGAAAATAGTCATCTTTTTCTAAATCTACATCATGAAGGAAAAGAGGTTTCTTAGGATTAAAACCAAGTTCTCCATCACTATCACAAGTTATATCCCAGATAGAGGCAGAACGAGTAGCTTTTATGTCAAGTCTATCAAGTGGCATAACAGGAAAATGTTGTTTTAATCCCCAAAAATCTGGCATACTTTGAAAAATGGAAAAATTTACTAGATATCTCTCTTGAACTCTATCTTGAATGGAAAGCAACTCTTTATAGTGTTTATCTTTTAGTAAAATAACAGCTTTTTTTATAATAAGATTTACTAAAATCTCTGTATTTGACCTATCTTTAAGATCGATATAACCTAAATCAAAAAGTGTTAAAAGTGATTCCATATGGTCTATACTATCATGTAAGAATTCTAAAGCATTATTTTTGTCGATAGTTTCATATAGAGCGTAGAGTTCTTCAATTAAGGGAGGATTTTCTTTTTTAATTAACTTTAATTCAGTATATTCACCTGAAAAAAGCTCTAGTACAGGAGCTACTAAAATAGCATGGTGTGCAGCTATAAATCGTCCAGACTCTATAAATATATTTGGCTCTTTTACATCTTTTTTAAGGGCAATCTCTTTTATAAGATAAACAACATCATTTGCATATTCACTTAATGTATAGTTCCTTAATATATTGTTTTTATATTGTGAGTATTCAACAGCTAATCCACCACCTAGATTTATTGAATTAAGGCTTTTTGCACCCATTTTTTTTAGTTCTGCATAGATATTACCTACTTCTCTAAGTGCTTTTTTTACTGGGGCAATTTCTGTAATTTGTGAACCAATATGAAAGTGAATCATTTTAAAAGTTTTTAAAAGTTTTTTCTCCTTTAAAAGTTCTACAGCATTTATAAGTTCAGTAGATGTTAGTCCAAATTTTGAGTTAATACCTCCACTTTTTGCCCAGATTCCACTTCCTGAACTATGAAGACGGACTCTAAGTCCTATATTTGGCATTTTACCTGTGTGCTCTTTTGCAATTTCAATAATATTGTTTAACTCATTTAATCCTTCAATGATAAGAGTAATATCATATCCCATTTGTGCTGCAATAAAACCTAGAGATATCATCTCTTTATCTTTAAAACCATTTACAGTTATAGGAGCATCAGGATTATTGTAGCTCATTGCAAGTAATAGTTCAGCTTTACTACCTGCTTCAAGTCCATAGTTGTATTTTTTACCTATTTTAACTAGGTTTTTTACAAAATTTGGAAATTGATTGACCTTTAATGGATATACTGCGTGAAAACTTCCTTTGTATTCAAATTCTTTAATTGCTTCGCTAAAATAGTTATAAACTAGTTTTATTTGCTTTTCTATTAGGTGTGGAAATCTTATTAAAATAGGTCCAGTATGACCATCTTTTCTTATGGTTTTTACAATATCTATAAGGGCTGTCTGATTAAAAGCTTTGAGTTTTATCTGTCCATTTTCAATAAAATAGTTATCATTTGCCCAAGTATCAATCCCGTAATTCAACACTTTTCTCTTCTTTTGTTTCTAAATCTTTGATAACATAAGTTTTATTTTCTAGTTCATTGTCGCCTATACATACAAAATATTTTGCATCAACTTTGTCGGCAGCTTTCATATGTGCTTTTATACTTTTACTTGTATATATTGTATGAACTACACTACTTTTTCTCATTTGTATAACTAAATTCATAACTTTTTGAAGGGCATTATCACTCATAGCACCTATATAATAACCATTTTTTTCCATCTTCGGCATAATTACTAAATCCATAAGACGCTCAATACCCATAGCAAAACCAACACCTGCAGTTGGGCGACCATCTAAAAACTCTACCAATCTATCATAACGTCCACCACCAGCTATTGCGTTTTGTGCACCAATACCATCACTTACAAATTCAAATGCTGTTTTGTTATAATAGTCAAGTCCACGAACAAGTTTTGTATCAACCTCATACTTTATATCAAAACTATCCAAGATTGATTTTAACTCATCAAAATCATCTTTACATGTAGAGCATAAATTTTCTATAAGAACAGGAGCATTTTCTAAAAGTTTTTGACAATTACTATTTTTACAATCAAGCACTCTAATAGGATTTGTAGTTTTTCTTCTTTCACAATCTTCACATAAACCATTTGTTTGATTTAAAAAACTTACTAAATTTTCTCTGTATGGAGGCATACACTCTTGACACCCTAAAGAGTTAATTTGTAAACGATACTTTATACCAAAAAAGTCAAACATATCTTTAAGCATAAGAATTATAGTTGCATCTTCTTTTACACTTTGTACTCCAAAAGTCTCTACACCAAATTGGTGAAACTGTCTAAGTCTACCTTTTTGTGGTCTTTCATATCTAAACATTGGTCCATGATAAAACCACCTTTTTACTCCACCAGCTCTATCGTATTTTGCACTTATAAATGCTCTAACAACTCCTGCTGTTCCTTCAGGACGCATACAAACATCATTCTTGCCTTTGTCTATGAACTGATACATCTCTTTTCCAACTATATCACTACTTTCACCAACACTTCTTTTAAAAAGTGCAGTCTCTTCTAGTATAGGAGTCTCTATAAAATTAAAACCATAGTTTTTTGCAATACGTGAACAGTTTTCTATAAAATATGTGTATTTGTCACTAAACTCCCCAACGGTGTCTTTCATTCCTCTAAGTGGATTAATCATATAAGTATTCCTCTATTTGTTTATATATTTTTTCTATTGTATCTGCTGAGTTAACTTCTATATAATCAATATGTAAAGCTTCTAAAGTCTCTTTCATTAACTCCTGCACCTTTAAAAGGTAATCAATACCTCTTTTTTCAATAGTATCTTTTGTTTTGCTGCCTAATCTTTTTGTGATAAGGTCATAGGTGGTTTTAAACAATACAACTTTATCAGGTAAATTTCCATCAAGTGCAAATTTGTTTATTTGCAATAAAAAATCACGATTTAATTTTGGATAATTTGCTAAAGCATAGGCTATACCAGAAATTAGCCCTCTATCACTTATGACATAACTTTCTTTTAAAACTGGTTTTATGATTTTTTCATAATGTTCTGCACGATCAGCTAAAAAAAGAAGTAGTTCAGCATTCATGCTAAGCTTTTCATCACTCTCTAAAAGAATTTTTCTAAATTTTTGTCCTACTTTAGTTCCACCTGGTTCTTTTGTAGTGATTATATTTTTATGTTTTTTAGCAAAAAGTTCTACTTGTGTACTTTTTCCACAAGTATCAACTCCTTCAAATATTATGTACATTTTTTTCTATCTCTTTTGGTATTAAATGATTTACATTACCATTGTGTTTTAGTATGTCTCTTACAACGGTTGAGCTTATAAATGCACTCTCTAAACTTGGCATAAGATATATAGTATCTATCTCTTTATCTAGTGATGCATTTGCATAACCAATTTGGAGTTCATACTCAAAATCACTTACAGCTCTGAGTCCTCTTACTATAGTTTTTGCTCCAATCTCTTGACAACAATTGACTAAAAGTCC
>CAZBPU010000043.1:0-14471 GCA_964493845.1 uncultured Sulfurospirillum sp. | reverse complement strand
AGACAATTTTGATAAAACTATTTGAATGATATTATCATAATCATCTTTTCCTCGTGAGTGTTCTGAATCAAGTTGTTTTAAACCATGTTTAAAAATGGTGGTTAGTTTCACATCTCTTCTTATTGGTGGGAAAACTCTCTCTTTTCCAATAATCTTTTGAACTTCATTTAGCGTATCATTTTGTTCTTTTATTGATTTGTTATATAGAGTTGGTAAAACACCTAAAAATTCAAAGTCTGTATTTAGTTTTGATGCAATCTTATAAAAAATTTTAATAAACTGTACAGTTCCAATCAAACCTAAATACTCAGCTTTCATGGGAACTATAACATAATTGGAGCTAAGTATTGCCATTTCTAGCATTGTATCGCTCATTGGTGCTGTATCGATTATGCATATATCAAAAGAGTTTTCAAGAGTCTTTGTTATATTTTTAAGAGCATTTTTATCTTGAAGCAAAGATGAATTGTAGTTGATATTTGCAGGTATAAAATAGAGGTTTTTAATTTTGCTTTTCTGTATAAGCAGTTTTATATCTATGCTTTTATCAGCCAAGGCTGAGTGTATGCCGTACTCAAAAATATGCTTTATTCCAAGTCCATACTGTATATGCCCTTGTGTATCCAAGTCTATGATAACTGTTTTTAAGCCTTTTTTTGCAAAACCTCCTGCCAAACTCAAAGTAGTAGTCGTTTTTCCAACTCCTCCTTTTCTATTTGCTATTAATAAAGTTATCATATTGTTTTATAATTTACATTTTCAAAGATTTTATTTAAAACAGGATCTTTTATAACTATATTTTTATCCCCTTTTTTTACCAATAAAGCTTGAACAATACTTGCACCCAAATTGTTACAATTTACCTCTATACTCTTTATATCTTCTTGAGAAATCGAAACTACAAACTCTTCAACTCTTTCATCTGTTATCTCTTCGTCTATATACAAAGTATCATCTTCAATTCTCATCTTTTAATCCTTTATGTAGTAAATACTATCTCCACTTTTTGCTGTTTTGAAAACCGAAGCAATTCTACTCATGCTTTCTGCGTGTCCTAAAAATACTACTCCTTGAGGCTTTAGCATTTCATAAAAAGTCATGGCAACTTTTTTTCTACTCTCATCATCAAAATAGATAAGCATATTTCTAGAAAAAATCACATCAAACTTACCTAACCTTTGCATGGCATATTTATCCATAACATTTACAACTTTAAACTCAACAGCCTCTCTTAAAAAATCAACTATTTGATACTCCATCCCTTTTTTTTCAAAATATTCATCAAGGGTAGGCTTTGAAATATACTGAATACTTCTTTTTGAGAACAGTCCATTTTTTGCTTTTTCTATAACATTTGAATCTATATCTATACCAACAAGCTCAATATCTCTTTTGTTTATGATTCCATCCTCTTCTAGTAAACTCAATGCTATAGAGTATGGTTCCTCTCCTGTTGAACTTGGGCTACAGAGTATCCTAAGTGTTTCACCTTCTGGTCTAATAGCATCTATCTTATAAAGAATATCTTTTACTAAACTTTCAAACTGATACTTTTCTCTGAAAAAATATGTCTCATTTATGGTAATAGTATTTAGCAGTTCTTGTTTTAAAGATTTGTTTTTATCAAATCTATAATCATGAAAAAAAGATCTAAAATTTTTATATCCATTTTTATCCATAATTTTTTCAAGCTTTGGTTTAAGTATATGATATCTTTTTAAATCCAAACTAATCCCTGTTCTTCTATATATAACATCTGCTAGTTTTTTATAATCTGCTTCATTTATCATTATATATCACCTTTTATTCTCTTGATTGCCATATCTATCCCAAAGCTGACATATTCATCATTTCTTTCTTTTTTTATTGCCTCTAAAAGAGCTATATCATCTTTATTTCCAATCTCTCCTAGATAATCAACCGCTGTCATAAGAGCATTTATATCCTCTTCTTTTACTATGAAGTGCCTTAGCATGTCTATACTGTCTTCATATCTTACATCACCTAGAATATTTATAGCAAAAATTCTTATATCTTTATCTTCGTTTTCCATAAGTTTTTTTACAAATTCTTTTGCTTCTTGTCCATAATCTTGTAAAAAGGAGATAACTGCATTTCTAAGATATGCATTGTCGCTTTTTAACATTTTAAACATTGCTTCAAAATCTTTATCTCTTTTTGGCTTTACTTTAAAAGAAAAAAAAGCCGCATCTATATATTTGTTATCTTCGGTTCTGTTTTCTTTGAAAAGTTTTGAAAGCATCTCTAAAACATAATATATCTCTTTATGCTCAGTTATATATCTGATTGCCTCCAATTTTTCATTGGCATTGGCATTTGAATCTTCAAATACTTTTTGTGCCTCTAAAAAAGTATCAAATTTTCTTATATCTTCCTCTTTAAAATCACTTTTTTTAAAAGCCATCAGTTTCTCCCATATATTAAAATTTCATCTACTATCTTTGGAAATGGAAGCTGTTTTTCAACCCCACCCCTTTCGTAAGCCATCTTTGGCATGCCATAAACCACAGCAGTTTCAGGTGATTCACCTATGGTATAAGCTCCTCTTTCTCTAAGCTCAACCATTCCATCAGCTCCGTCATCTCCAATCCCTGTCAATTCAACTGCCAAAATACTTTTAGGGTTAAATACCTTTGCAGCTGAAAAAAACATTTCATCTACTGACGGACAAAAAAAGTGTTGCATTGTATTGGGAACCAATTTGACAAACAGTTCACCAGTTAATTTTTTAGCAAAATGAAGGTGCCAACCTCCCTTTGCGATGATTGCCATCCCTGGCTTTATAATATCACCAGCTTTTGCCTCTTTTACTTCGATTACAGAATTTTTATTGAGTCTTTTTGCAAAAACTCCTGTAAAGTTTTCTGGCATATGTTGAACAACACAAACAGGGTAAGGATAATCAGCAGGCAGAGAAGTTAAAATAGTTTCAATCAAGCCAGGACCTCCTGTTGAAGCACCTACAAGCACTAACTTTTCGACTTTTTTAGGTAGTTTTTTTAACTCCTCTTTTGAAGCAAGTATATTTTTTGCTCTTTTATGAGCATGTCTTTTTATATGAAGCCTTGATTTTGAGATGCTACTAGCCATCGCAACTTTGGCAAGAATATCATCTTCTTGATTTTTCAAATCCAATGTGATAGTACCAGGTTTTGCCACATAATCAACAGCACCCAAGTCAAGTGCTTCAAAAGTAATATCAGCTTCATCTTGAGTCAATGAACTCACCATAACTATAGGAGTTGGTTTGATTTTCATTATCTCTTTAACAGCTTCTATCCCATCCATAATAGGCATATTTATATCCATGGTTATAACATCAAAATCAACTTCTTTCACAAAATCAACAGCTTCTAGCCCATTTTTTGCAAAGCCTACATCATATCCGTTTCTATCAAACAACGAACCAAGTTGCTTTCTTATAAGTGCACTATCATCAACAACCAAGATAGCTTTTGCCATTATTGCTCCTTTAAACTCAACAAATCTTCAACAGAGATTATTTTACCTAATCTTAACTCTAAAATTACTCTTTTTCCATCTTCTAAAGAAATTGTTGATTTGACAAGTGAATCTAACTTTTTTGAAAGAGCAACAAATTTATCCTCTATAAACATAATATCATTAACATCATCAACTAAAAAACCAACTTTTTCTTCTTCAATCATACATACAACAATCTTACTTTTATCTTCAATTTTTGAATCAAAATCTAGTTTTTTAGGAAGATTTACAACTGGTATGATTGCTCCTCTTAGATTTATAACTCCTTCTATATACTCATCACTATCAGGAAGTGGAGTTACTTCTTGGTAAGTTATAATCTCTTGAACACCCTCTATATCAAAAGCAAATTCCTCTTTATCTATAGCAAAAACTACCAACTCTCTCATGTTTTCACTTCCTTTCTCTCTTTTTTGCACCTCTTCATCTTTTGTAGTAGTAACACAAAATTTATCAATCAGATTTCTAAGATACAAGTTACTGACTATTGATACTATATTTTTACTGTCTTTGTATAGTGACTCAATTTTTTCTTCGCCAATTGAATTGTTTAAAGACTCTATGTCATTTACTAAAATATCTTTAATCTCCTCAACATACTCAACACAAAGTGCGATTTTTTTATCTTCATCTTTTAAAATTAAAATTCTGGATTTGTCATTCTTCAAATCTACACTATCAAATCCAAAAAGAAGATTAAAATCAAATACATCAATTACCTCTTCTCTTAAAGTAATCGCACCAAGGTTTGAACTATCTCCTCCTACTATCGGAGTTATCTCATTTGGGACAAATATAAGCTCAGCAACTAACTCAATATCTACAGCAAAATACTCATTTTTTGATTTAAAGAAGAGATACCTTTTTGTATCAGCATCAGCTCTATTTTCAGCATCTTTTTCTTCATCAGAGAGTCTTTCTACTTCAATTGGACTAAAATTCTCTATTATTTCACTGTTGATAACATTTTGTGGTTCAATAAGTTGAATTAAAAAATCATTTTGCTTATAAAATCCTACTATAAAGCTATCTTCAGAAATCATCTCTTCAAAATTACTCTCTTCAAAAGTAAAAGCATCTATAACTTCATCTACTAAAATCGCTATTTCATCTCCATCGAAATTGATAGTTATAACTCTGCTCTCTTGCTTTGAGACATCAACAGAACCAATACCCAAGATATCTTTCAGATCAAGCACAGGAACAATTTTCCCATTTAAAACAATGATTCCCTTTAGCCATTGATTAGCCAACGGAATGGAAGTTATAACAGGAACTCTTAGTATCTGGTTGCTATTGTCACTATCTATCCCAAAAAACTCATCTCCTAGTCTTATTTGAAGGATAGTATCTATCTTTTTCATAATTTTACCTTACTGAAGTTCATCAGCTAAAACAGCAAGCTCTTCTACTAAGTTACCCATTTCTGATATTGTATTTTGGATAAGATTTGCAGCAGTTTTACTCTCTCCTGCATTGTTTTTAGCTAAAGTCGCAGCTTCTTGGATTTGCTCACTTCCTTGAAGCACTTGATTTAATGCAACAACATTTTCTTCATTTGATTTTTTCATCTCTGAGAGTGTAGAAACAACATCTTCTAAATTTTCAACAAGTACTTTTAACTCACAAGAGAGAGTTGCTACTTGAATTTGCTCTTTTTCCTGTGAATTTACAGATTGACTCCACTCTCTTGAGATATAAGTTGTTTCGATATCAAGTGTTTCGATTATCTCATTTATCTTTTCAAGGTTAGAACCTGCTTCTTGTGCCAAATTTCTGATATCTCCGCTTACAACAGCAAACCCTTTACCAAAATCTCCAGCTCTTGCTGCTTCTATGTTCCCACTGACTGCTAACATTGTAGTTTGAATGATAGTGTTTTCTATAATTCTTAGGATTTTTGCAACACTTTTTACATTTTTTTCTACTTTGTTCATCTCTTCAGTAGTTACTTTTCCAAGTTCTACACCGTTTTTTGTTTTATTTGATAAATCTTCTAACAAAGAGCTTATAGATGATATCTTTTTTGAAATATCTTCTACATTAGATAAAATATCCTCCATGTAGCGGTTAGACTCATCTACAACTTCTAGTGCTTTTTTACCAATTTCATTATTTTTTAAAGCATCCTCGCTTGATAATTCTGCTGCTTTTTCTATCTGTTCCAATGCACTTGTTATCTCTCCCATGCTTCTTAATATCTCTTCAACAGCACTTCCTAACTCTTCTGCCATACTTGCTATCTCTTGAGCATCTTTTTCTACATCGGTTGAGTTTTTAAGCTCGTATGCAAGATTGTCAAGATTTGATGCGGCTTGTTCAGACTCTGCTAAAGCACTAGCTTGCATATCAATCGCACTTGTTGCTTGATTTACTGCACTTGCTTGTTCTTCTGCCGCACTTGCTATCGTTTCACTTCCCTTTTGCATCTCTTCTACTTCTCTTGAAATATTTTCAAATATTTTCATCAACTCTTCAATTTTTAAAATAGCCTCTTCGCCGTTTTTCACAACCTCTTCGCCATTTTCAGCAGAAGTTGTAGCAATAGCTGAGCTCTCTTCGACAATTACTCCTACCTCTTGTATGTTTGTTTCTGCCTTTTCGATTGAATTTTGTACATTTGTTACTATCTCTTTTGTAGCGTTAGCATTTTGAGCAGAGATTGCTGCTAATCCTCTTGTCTCTCCTGCAACTACTGCAAATCCTTTTCCATGCTCTTTTGCTCTTGCTGCTTCAATAGCCGCATTTAGTGCTAAAAGATTTGTCTGGTCTGCAACTTTTGCGATAATTTCTACTGATTCTCCTATATTGTCACTTGCAGTTTTTAAATCTTTACTTTTTTCAACCAACTCTTTTGAAGTTTTTAAACCCTCATCAAGTCTATCAGATGTATCTGTCACTTTTATTGAAGCCTGATTTACATCGTCTAATACTTTCTTTGTTTTACTTATTGCACCTTTTGCCTGTTTGGTTGTAACTTCTGTTGTTCTTGTGATTTGATTTACTGCACTTAGGCTTTGTTCAGCCGCACCTGCATTTTCTTCACTTGCTGAAGCGATTTGCTCCATCGCGCTTTTTAACTCTTCGATAGCGCTAACACCCTCTTGGGTTTTTGAGAGTATATCTCCTGCAAGTTTTGCCAAGCCTTCGCTTACTTGTTGCTGTTTTGCCAAAGTTCTTCTCTGTTTTTGACTCAAAGCACTGCTGCTTGGTTTTTTTGCAACACTTTGCGGTGAAGGCAAACTTGTTGTTGAACTGCTTTTCTTTTGTATCAATGCCATTTTTTATCCTTTTTTTATTTTTTTAAAACAAAAAGTCATCGTCTGACTCATCCTGTGTATCTGTATCCATCTCAAAAATCGTACCAAATTGAGCAACATTTGCAAGAAGTGATGCATCAAGATAGTGTATGTCAACTGCACTTTGCTTGATAAAAATATTATCTAGCCATTTGATTAAATCTTCTATAAAAGTTACAAGGATATTGAAAAAAATCTCCTGCATATCCTCTTTCATCTCTTGCATATCATTTAATATAACAAACAAACGCTCTAGGCCATCTCCTATATCTTTAAACTCTTTGGTTGAAAATGTATATTTTAAAGTGGTATTTAACTTTTGAAGTGTATCTAAAAAATCATCTTTAAACTCATCACTGTATGCAATATGATTATCTAAAATTTCAATCAAATGTTCTCTTGAAAGCACAATATCTTCCATATCTGTCTCATCAATAGGATTTTGCTCAAAATACTCTAAAGCACCTATCTTCTCTTCATCTTCATAGTGCATACCATTTATGGATTTATCTACCTTTATATCGTCTCCACCCAAAAGAAAAAAGTCATCGTTTTCTTCAGAATCATCTTCTTTGCAAAAGTTATTTATAATATCCTGATAAACTGTTTTTACTTTATCATAATAGCCTATATCCTCTTTATTATGTTTTTTTATCCACTTTTCATATGTCTTAAAAAAATTTGACAAAGCAAATTTTTTAGTTTTGCAAGGGACTTGAAGAGTTTTATAAAACATCAATAATTCTTCTAAATTTTTTTTCAGTTTTTCTGTATCTTCATCTAAAAACATAAGAGCAAATTTTGTCAGCAAAACATCATGTCTAAACTCTTCATCTTCTGATTCTATATAATCATTTATATATTTTTTTTGATATGAAAGTATCACTTCATCAATCAAAGATTCTATGTGTTCATTTGTAATAGCCATCAAATAACCTTAAAAAGAGAATCCGGCTTGATGATAAACAGTGGCTCTCCATTGCCTAAAAGTGAGTTGCCGTTTATATATGGATGGTTTTTTAGTATGTTTGGAAGTGGCTTTTGCACTACATCTATCTGTCCTAAGAGCTCATCTACAACTAAAGCTATTTGATTGTCAGCCAATTTTACTATTATGACATTTTCTTCATCTTTAAACTCACCTCTTTTTAATAGAGTTTCGTTTAGCACCAAAGGAATAATACTATCTCTTAGTCTTATAAAAGGATTATGATTTGCTGTTTGAATATCCTCTTTTGAGATTTTATCTGTCTCAACCACACTCTCCATAGAAATCGCATAGTTTTCATTTGCCATTTTTACTTGAAAAAGATTTGTAAGAGCAACACTTACAGGAAGTTCTAAGATGATAGTTGTGCCTTTATCTTTTTTACTTTTTATCTCTATCTTTCCTCCAAGTTCAGTTACAGTAGTTTTAACCGCGTCAGTTCCAACACCTCTGCCTGAGAGATCTGTTATCTCCTCTTTTGTAGAGAGTCCTGGTAAAAATATAAGACTAAGTTTTTCACTCTCACTCATACTGTCCAGTTTATCAGGCTCAATTAGTCTTTTTTCCAAAGCTTTTTGTATAACTTTTTCTAAATCTATACCTCTTCCATCATCACTTATCTCTATGAAAACTCTATCGCCTTCACTTTTAGCACCAATTGTTAAAGTTCCAACTTCACTTTTGCCTTTTTCTAATCTATCCTCTTTGTTTTCAAGCCCATGATCAAGTGAATTTCTTATGATATGAACCAAAGGATCGGCTAGTTTTTCTATCATCATTTTATCTAGCTTTGTTTCACTTCCATACTCTTTGTACTCAATCTTTTTATCTAACTTTTTAGACATATCTCTTACTAGTTTTGGGTAACGATTAAATATATAGCTAATTGGAAGCAATCTCATACCCATTACTCTGTCTTGAAGTTGATCTGTTATGCGAGAAATTTCTTCATATTTTGAGAGTAACTCTCTTTTTGATGAGAGTGGATTTTGCGGTATATTTTCTGCAACATAGGGAAGAGAATTTTTAATAACCAAAATTTCGCCTACTATATCCATAAGAGCATCTATCTCTTCTTGTTCAATTTTTACTGTTTTTGGTACTGAGTTGTGTTTTGGAGCTACTTTTGTACTCTTTGGCGTAATCTCTTTTTTCTGTTTAGATTCCTCTTTTGCTACATTGTCCTCTTTTGGCTTACTCTCTTTTGTATCTTCTGATTTTGATTTGTCCTCTTTAGTCTCATTTGGTTTTCCTTCCAATTTCAAAATCATATCTTCAATAAAACTTCTAAGCCCATCCTCATTTTCTATATTATCAATATAACTCTTTTCAACATCTAAAAATGAAGTTACCTTTTTAAGAATAAATTTTACCCTCTCAAAAGCATCCTCACTTTTTAGTGCCATTAGTTGAGAATTTAGTATTGTAAGTGTAGTCTCTTTTTCTTTTTCAGAGAGTTGAAAGCCTGATTCCTTATTTTCTTCTTGTGTTTCTTGATTGTCTTCAGCAATCTCTTTTTTTACAGTTTTTACATCTAACTTTTTTAGCAAACTATCAAACAAACTCTCATCAATTTGCAATATATTTAAAATCCTGTTAACTAAAAATCCCTCTTTTGTCTCAGGATTGATAACATTAAGAGCAACTTTTAACTTCTGTTTTGAGTCTTGAATATCTAAATTATCTGCAATTTCACTCATCAGAGTATCAAAAGTTTCATTTTTGATTGACTCTTTGTCTGTATTTAAAAGTGTTTCTAAAGTAAAAGGACAAGCTCTTATCTCATCAAGGACATTATAAAAAACATCTTCAATCATTTCAGCAGTACATGTACATACTACCTTCATCCTCGTTTTTAGCTCCATTGGGTTTGATAAATCATCAGGATTATAAACCTCTGTTTCAATTGCTAGTATATTTTCATCTTCCAATAAGCTTACAAGATAAAAAGGGTCATTTCCAAGCTCTATATGTTCACAAGATAAATTGACATCTATAATCCAGCAGTTTTTTTCCTGTATAAAATCATTGTTTATAACTGCTTCTTCTTTTAGATGTGGTAAAATTCTTTTAAGTTGTTCATTTGTAAGGCTATCTAAAAAAAGAGACTTTTCAAGGTTAAATGGCAGTTCTATCTCTTTATCTTCATTTTCATCATTAGAATTACTTAAAAAAGCTCTTATACCATTTTTAATCTCTTCAATCTTCTCTTCATCAAATTCAATATCAGGGCTTCCTGTATCTTCTACCGCATCAACAAGCTCTATAACTTCATCAAATGCATCATACAAAGTATCAAGCATCTCCCCAGAAAATAAAATTTGCCCATTTCTAAAAGCATCAAGCAAATCTTCGGCGGCATGCGTTATCTCTTTTATGTAGGTAAGCCCTACAAGTCCTGCTCCACCTTTTAGGGTATGAGCAGCTCTAAAAAGAGAGTTTATAGTCTCTGTATCTCCATCTTCTAACTCTTTTAAATGAGAATCAAGATAATCAAGATTATCTCTTGCTTCACTTAAAAACTGCTCTAGTATAGGATCCATTTTTTGTCCTTTATGCAGTAAGTATTTTTACATTTATCAACAAATCATCAGGTCTAACAGGCTTGATCAGGTGCAGACTAGCACCACTTTTGATAGATGTATCGATATCTTTTGTTTCACTCTCAGTTGAAATCATAATAACAGGAGCTATGTTGCCCTCACCACTTCTTAATCTCTTTACAAAGCTGTACCCATCAAGAACAGGCATATTGATATCTACTAAAAATAGATCATACTTTGTAAGTTGAGCTTTTTCAAGAGCTTCCATGCCGTTTTCAGCTTCATCTATCTCATAACCCTCACTTTGAAGTATCTGCTTGTGATACATCCTAACAGTCAGTGAATCATCTACTATCAAAATCTTCTTTGCCATTTTTATATCCTTATCTTAGTTTTAACACTCTCTTAACTCCCATCAAAAGTTTTGCAGGAGAAAATGGTTTGACAACCCAACCAGCAAGACCTATCTCTTTTCCTTTTTTCATGATTTCTGGTGATCTCTCAGTAGTTAGGGCTAAAATTGGTTTTAATTTTACACTTTCCATGGTTTTTAGTTTTTTTGCCATGTCCAAACCACTCATCTGAGGCATATTTATATCGGTAATTAGCAAGTCATACACAAAGCCGTTTTCTACAGCTTCTAAAACATCAAGAGGATTTTCGTAAATCCTTAGTTCTACTTGGTTACTGTCTACCAGCTCCTTTACAGACATTTCAGCAGTCATCAAAACAGTTTTCGAATCATCTACAAATATTATTTTTTTCATAACCCTCTCCCATTTAATTAAATATTGTATTCAAATATATTTTAAGAAATTCTTAAAAGAAGAATAAGACTTTGGTACACTTATTGCTTGTGTAGTATATGCAAGTACTTTTAAAAAAAGATATGACGATTTTTTATATAGATTATTGTTACATGAAGTTTATTTACTATTTTATAGAAAACAACTTTAAAAATAAACTGTTACGTAAAGATAGTATAACTCTGTTTAACTTACAAATCGAATCAAATTTTCATAAAGAAGTGCTCATAAAATGGTTATATAATCTATATAAAAGAAAAGAAAATAGTAAAAAACCTCTGCTAGAATCAAAACTTTTAAAAAGAAGTAAAACAGTAAAAATTATTTTTTCCAAACCTACATGTATATCAATAATTTGGAAAATAATTGATGAAAAATATATATCTTTTAAGCTCTCTTCAAAGAGTGAAAAGATTTTAAAAGATATGGAAAGCTATCTAAAAACAGAGATAAATAAGCTATCTAAAGAGGAGTTTATCTTAAAAATAACAAAAGATAAAAAGAGAGTGTTAGAAAGCTTACTGAACAACAAAAATTTTACAAATATAAGATATAAACACAGATACAATACGAAAGATATGGAAAATTTTCTCAAAGATGATGATACGAAAGATGAGTTTTACAAAGAGGCTTACTCCATCTTAAATCTAAAAGATTTTACAGATGATATTAGACTTATAAAAAAACAGTACAGACTTTTAGCAACAACATATCACCCTGATTTTCAAAATACAAGTTGCCCCCAAACACAACTTGTATATACAAAAAAATTTCAAGAGATAAACAGTGCTTATCAGACAATAATAAGTCAAATTCAGTAAAAAGTTCAGATCTTTAAAGAATTGAAATAATCAGTCTTTTTTGTGCGTGAAGTTCTTCTCTTATCTGTTCTAGGTTTTTGCAAAGACAGATAGAGCTTATAAGTGTACCTTTGAACATATTTGAGAATAGTTTGGCCACAAGAAAAGTGTCGACTTTTTTAAATTCTTTAGAGTGAACACCTTCTCTGATGATTTTTTCAAGCTCTTCTATCTCTTTTGCTCTTTCGCTTTTAAAGTTTTTTACTAGACCACTATGAGAGAGGTTTAAGATGATTGACATATTCATTGCAAATATTTTTAAAAGAATTTCTATCGTATGTTTTTCCTCTAAAATTGAGAAGTCAAAATATACTATTAATTTTTGTGAAGCAGTTGTACAGTCTTTAAATTTTTCTGTTCTATATTCATCCATAAGTTCAGTAACATAATTCCATATTTCAAGGATTATCTCTTCTTTAGTTTTGAAGTAGAGATAGACTGTGCCTTTTGCTACATTTGCTTCTTTGGCTATAGCCTCTACTGATGTTTTTGTTAATCCATGCTTAGCAAGAAGTGGGATAGCAGCAAGAGCAATAGCTCTTTTTTTTTCATTTTTATCTTTTTTTCTTAACATCTATAGTAAATACATTCCTATTTTTTTCTCTATTATACTCTATTTTCATATTGTGAAGCTTTATTATATTGGTTGTAATAAAAAGTCCAAATCCTAAACCTCTTGAACTTTTTTGTTTTTTACATTCTAAAAAGTATGGTTCACTATATCTTTCAAGAGGAAATTCTAACTCTTTTGCATTGTTTGATATAATAATTTGACTTGAATTTGATTTTATAGTTACATGTTTATCATCAGAATAGTTTATACCATTATCTAAAAGATTTTTAATGGCTGTTCCAAAGAGTTCAAAGTCTACTTGGATATTTATTGGTGTAAGTTTACATGTAACTGAAGTTTTTTTATAATCTAAAATATCCAATGCATAATCTACTATATCTTGTAGTAGATAGTTTTCTTTTTTTAGTGCTATTTCATTTGCACTTAGTTTTTCAATACGAGCAAATTCATTTAGTAAAACTTCTTGTCTTCTAAAAACATTTTGAAGTGTTTTTTGATATGTCGATTCTTCAATCATTTCACAAGCTAGTTTACCTTTTGTAATGGGAGTTTTAAGTTCATGCATGATGTTTCTTAAAAAAAGTTGTCTTGAGTCTCTAAGTTTTTTTATTTTTTTTACACTTTTATCAAACTCATTAGATAAAATACCTATTTCATCTTTTTTATTACTTTGGCAATCAACATCATAGTTACCATTGGCGAAATCTTTCATTTTTTTTCTTAAGCTATATAGTGGTAAGATACTTTTAATAGTGGCAATATACAGTAAAAGTATCAGTAAAGTTGATAGTATTGGCAGCAAAATTCTTGGAAACATATTTGTATTTTTTGGAGATTTAAAGATTATATTATTTAAGAGTATTACATATAAATCTCTATGATATTCTATAGTTTTATGTTTTATCCTTTGTATATGTTTTCCTAAATATAGTGTTTTAGCAGTTTTTAATATCTTATCTTTTAGTTCTTTATTTTGTACAAGTTCAAATCCAGCATCTTTGAATATATTTAAATCTATTTTATGAGTTTTTTTATCATAAGCAGAAGATAGAAGAATTTTTGTATATCTTTGTATATTTTGTTTTTCCATTTGTATTGTATAAGAGCGAAACATAAATATCATAGCTATTATTCCAATAAGGGCGATTGTAAATATAATAGAAATTTTAGTTATTAAAGAGTAATACCACTTCAAGTTTGTAACCTATATCCTATGCCTCTTATGGAAATAATATGTTTTTGTTCTTTAGAACTCTCACCTAATTTAGACCTAATACGACTAATAAGAACATCAAGGCTTCTACTATCACTTTGGCTATTTAATGAGGGAGCATTTCCTATGAGTTCACTTCTTGGAATTACACAGTTGTCTTTTTTTAGCATATATGAGAGGACTTCAAACTCTGCACGCGTAAGTGAAAGTTCCTTGTTTTTAAAAAATATAAAATTATTATCAGTACTTATTTTTAAGTTACTGATTTTTTCATCTTCTATTGGATTAAAACTTCTTCTAAAACGTCTTAAAACACTCATTATCCTCGCATACAACTCTTTTGGTTCATATGGTTTAGGTAAGTAGTCATCAGCTCCAAGTTCTAAGCCTAATATTTTATCATCAACATCACTTCTTGCACTTGATATTATTATTGGGATATCATTTTTTTTAGCTCTAATTTCTTTACAAATTTCTAATCCATCCATGCCAGGAAGTGAAAGATCAAGTATAAGTAAATCATATTTTTTTAAACTTAATGCACTTATACCCAGATATGGGTCATCATAGTTTTCAACTATAACATTGTACTTTGCTAAAAAATCAGTTAAAATTTGTGCTAATTCTGTATCGTCTTCTATCATTATTATATTTGGATTCATA
>CAZBPU010000042.1:11009-14491 GCA_964493845.1 uncultured Sulfurospirillum sp. | reverse complement strand
CTGGTGTTCTCTACCCTGTAATGGGAGTTATGTTAACACCAATGTATGCAGGAATCGCAATGAGCTTTAGCTCTGTAACTGTTGTGTTAAACTCATTGAGGTTAAAGTTTACTAAGATATAATTTTATCTATTATTGACTCTTTGATTAACTATCAAATTTTAAGAAGAGTTTAAAAAGGTAAAAAAATGAAAAGAAAACATTATCTTAGTATAGGGCTATTTAGTATGGTAGCCCTACTTAGTGGTTGTGCAAATAACAGCATGTTATATAGTCCAAAAGAAGATAATTTTAAATTATCACTTTTACATGTAAACGACACTCACTCACATATCACAAGTGATAGAATGAAGTTTAAAGTAGATGGTAAAAAAATCTATTTTAACGTTGGTGGCTATCCAAGAATGATTACTAAAATTGAAGAGTTAAAAAGAGAGAAACCAAACTCTCTAATCTTAAATGCTGGTGATACCTTTCAAGGAACACTATACTACACTTTATTTAGAGGTGAAGCAGATGCGACTGCTCTAAATCTTATAAAATGGGATGCTTATGAGCTTGGAAACCATGAGTTTGATGATGGAGATGAAGGACTAAAATCTTTACTAGATAGACTAAACAAAGATATAAAAATAATCTCAGCAAATGTAGAAGCGCAAGATGGTAGTCTACTAGCAAATATGTGGAAACCTTATATAATCAAAGAGATAGATGGTCAAAAAGTAGGAATTATAGGTATTGATGTTGTTAGGAAAACAAAAGAGTCTTCAAGCCCTAGTGATAAAATTAAATTTTTGGATGAGCTTAAAACAGCACAAAAGTATATAGATATACTACAATCAAAAAACATAAATAAAATCGTTTTATTGACTCATCAAGGATATAAAAAAGATATCGAAATGGCAAAAAACTTAAATGGTGTAGATATCATAATAGGTGGTGACTCACACTCTTTGTTGGGTGACTTTTCTGCTCTTGGATTGAAAAGTGCTTCAAATGAGTACCCTACAAAAGTCAACTCAAAGAACGGTAAAAAAGTCTGTATAGCTCAAGCTTGGGAGCATGCTCACTCTTTAGGTAATCTTGATGTTGAGTTTAACCATAATGGCGATGTAGTTCAATGTAAAGGTGACTCTATTTTACTTCTAGGAGATACTTTTTTACAAAAAAATAAAGCTGGTAAAAAAGTAAAAGTAGATAAAGAACTTGCTAAAAAAATAACCTCTATCATAAATAATCAAACAAATATGGAGATAGTAAAACAGAACAAAAATGCTTTAGAAAAAATCAAAAAATATACAAAATCAATAGAAGCAAAAAAAGCTATTGCTATTGGTGAGGCTAGTGAAGACTTAGGACACAATAGAATTCCTGGAGACAAAAAAGATGGTCAGCATATGCTACCACTTGGTAGCGACATAGCTCCGATAGTAGCAAAGTCTTTCTATGATTTGAGTAAATTAGCAGATGCTTGTATACAAAATGCAGGTGGTGTAAGGATAGCTATAAATAAAGGTGAGATAACTACTGGTGATGCTTACTCATTGCTCCCTTTTGCAAATACTCTATATGAAATCAAGATGTATGGTAGTGAAATCAAACAAGTCTTAGAAGATGCTATAACTAACATCAAAAAAGGTGGCTCTTCAGGCTCTTTTCCTTATGCTTATGGACTAAAATATGATATTGATATGAGTAAAAATTTAAATCATGCTATATCAAACTTAGAAATCAAAGACAGAAAAACAGGAAAATGGTCAACTATAGATAACAACAAACTCTATACTATAGTAACTAACTCTTACACAGCACAAGGTAAAGATGGCTATGTTACATTTAAAAGTGTACAAGACAAGAGAGGGTTAGGCGTTGATACCTACTTAGACTATGCGTTAAGTTTTGTAAAATATGTTGAAACTAAAAAAGCAAATGGTGAAAAAGTATCAAAACTTCCACAAATAGACCACCCAATAAAAAGTTTTAAAAAATAACCTCTACTTAAAACTTTAAAAAGAAGCTAACAGATGTAATTATCTGTTAGCTTTTAAAAATAGTTTTAGAAACTCCATACAATCTAATAAGAATTAACAATTAGAGAAAATCTTATATAAAGTTCAAAGTTTAACCCTGACCCCTTTAACACTTTAACATTTTTAAGAAATATATATGTTTTTATATTGTACTATTATTTATGAAATTAATTAATCACCAATTTAAATCCAAAGAGAATTTGGAATTTTTTATTGATAGAGATATATCAAAAACAAAAACCATACTTATTCAACTATTTTGTGGAGATTTAAATACAGACAATATACAAAATGTATTGGATATTTTAAAAACAAAACTTCCTAAAGCTTGTGTAATTGGTTCTTCAACAACAGGTGAAATAAACTCAGGTCTCATATATGACAATACTATCACTATATCTTTCTGTACATTTGAAAATACAAACATAAGAATCTCTCATTATCCTAAATCGGATTATCAAACAGGTGTAGAAGTAGCAAAAAATTTCCTTAAACCAAACACAAAAGCAGTTATAGCTTTTAGTGAAGCACTAAAGCAAGATTCTGAGCTTTTTTTAGATGGTTTTAACTCCATATCTAAAAATATTGCAATCGCAGGTGGGAATGCTGGGGACAATTATAAATTTACACAAACCTTTATCATCTCAGGTGATAAAATACATTTTAATGGCATAGTCGTTTGTGCACTTGATAGTGATAGCTTACATATTCATACTGATTATTCTTTGGAGTGGAAAACTATCGGTAGCGAAATGACAGTTACAAAAGCGCAAGGAAATAAAATATTTGAAATAGATTATTTTCCTATAGAAACTATTTATAAAAACTATTTGGGAGATGAAATTTTAAATAATTTTCCAGCTAGCGTTATAGAGTTTCCTTTGGTAAAAGTGGATGATGGAGTAAATATCGCAAGGTCTATAGTAGCAAAAGACGAAGATGGCGGATATATTTATGCAGGTCAATTTAAAGATGGTGACAAAGTCAAATTTGCCATAGGAAATATAGAAAATGTTCTATCAAAATCTAACTATCTGCACAACAATATCTCCTCAACTCCCGTTGAAGCCACTTTCATATACTCTTGTTCTGTAAGAAAAATGTTCATCGGTAAACAGTTGAATTATGAGTTTGGACTAGTAGAGCAAATAGCTCCAACAGCTGGATTTTTCACATACGGTGAATTTTTTCACAGCAATACAAAAAATCAACTTTTAAACATAACAACTACAACTTTAAGTTTGTCAGAGTCTAATAAAATCAACAAGAAAGAAAAACTATTACCAAAAAAACATGATAGAACAATGTTGAATTCTTTGGTAAATTTAGTAGAAGTTTCTGATAAAAAATTGACTCAGTACAAAGAGTTACTAGACATAAGCGCTATCGTTTCAAAAACAGACGCAAAAGGGAAGATAACTTATGTAAACGATAAATTTTGTGAAATATCTAA
>CAZBPU010000042.1:0-10909 GCA_964493845.1 uncultured Sulfurospirillum sp. | reverse complement strand
AAAATCATAAAACAGCAGTATAAAGATGCTCTCACAGGGCTTCAAAATAGAAACTCTCTTTATCACAATCTAAATTCTCAAAATGATATAAAAGCTTCGTTAATACTCATAAATATAGATAGATTTTCTGATATAAATGATTATTTTGGTTACGAACAAGGAGATATAGTTTTAAAAGAATTTGCAAAAGATATCAAGAAAAAAAATAAAAATGCATTTAGAATAAGTGGTGATGAATTTGCTATATTATGTGAACACAATCTAGATGAGCAAACAAGAAACAATATCACAAAAACAATATTGGAGCTCGAAAACAGTAAGTATCTATCCTCCGAAGATAACCTTTCATTGTTTTTATCATGTGGTGTTGCATATGGAAAAAGAGATGAGATATATAAACAAGCTCATGTAGCATTAAAAGAATCAAAAGTAAACAAAAAACAAATTGTTTTTTACAATGATAGTGAAAACTTAATCACTCAAATAAAAAACAATATAAAAACCACAAATGAAGTCAAGCAAGCCATAAAAGACGATAGATTTATGCCTTTTTTCCAAGGTATCTTAGATAATAAAACTAAAAAGATTACAAAATATGAATGTTTAATTCGTTTAAAAAAGGAAGATGGCAAAATAGTTTCTCCATTTTTCTTTTTAGAACATGCTAAAAAAGCCAAGCTTTATAGTAAACTAACAAAAATAATGATCAAAAAGTCATTTGAAAAATTTGCCAATAAAGAGTATGAGTTTTCTATAAATTTATCTGTTCAAGATATTTTGTCATACAAAGTAGTAAGCGTTCTTTTAGAACATTTGGAAGAATACAAATGCGGAAGTAGATTAGTTTTAGAAATAGTGGAATCTGAAGGAATTAATGATTTTGATGAGTTGTTAGTTTTTATAAAACAAGTCAAAAAATATGGCTGTAAGATTGCCATTGATGACTTTGGAACTGGCTACTCAAACTTTAACTATTTGGCAAAACTAAATGTTGATTTTATAAAGATTGATGGTTCATTGATAAAAGATATAAACAAAAATAAATCACAATTAATAACTGTTGAGAGTATCTTGCATTTTGCTAAAAAGATGAATATAAAAACCATTGCCGAGTTTGTTGAAGATGAAGCAGTGTTTGATACCTTATGCGAATTAGGAGTTGATTTTTCACAAGGGTATTTATTTTCAAAACCTAGCCCAGAGATTGTTACTTAAACTTCAAGATTTAATTTCTCATCAAAAATACAGCAAATAAATGCTAAAATAAATACAAAATATAATCTAAAGATAAAATAAATGAAAACCATAGCAATAATAGGGCTTCCAAATGTTGGAAAAAGCTCACTGTTTAATCGTATAGCAAAAAAACGTATAGCGATTACTTCTGATTTTAGTGGAACTACTCGTGATGTTCGTGACTATGAAGTCATCATCACTGACAAACCTTGTATCCTCTTAGATACTGGTGGACTCGATAACTCAAATGAACTTTTTGAAAATGTAAGAGTTAAGTCGATGGATGCAGCTGATAAAGCTGATATCATCGTTATGATGGTAGATGGTAAGATGCTACCTTCAGTTGAAGAAAAAAAGATATTTTACTCACTTCAAAAACACAAGAAACCTATGGCACTTGTTATCAACAAAATAGACAATGACAAAGAGATGGAGAGAGCTTGGGAGTTTGACGAATTTGGAGCTGAAAAAGTTTTTCCTATCTCAGTTTCTCACAACCGTGGTGTTACTGCACTTTTAGAGTGGATAGGTGATTTTTTACCTGAACTTGAAAACCAAGAGATTGACGTAGAAGAAGATGATGATGAAGATATAGATTTAGAATCACTCTTGGCTAGAGGTGAAGATGAACCTGAAGAGCAAGAAGAAGAATCAAATCAGATAAACATAGGTATAGTTGGTCGTGTAAACGTAGGAAAAAGCTCACTTCTCAATGCTTTAGTAGGAGAAGAGAGAGCTGTAGTAAGTAGCATAGCTGGAACTACTATTGACCCTGTTGATGAGTACATAGACTACAAAGACAAAAGACTAAACTTCGTAGATACTGCGGGTTTAAGAAGACGTGGAAAGATAGAAGGCATAGAAAAGTTTGCACTAATGCGTACTAATGATATGCTAGAAAATGCAGACATTGCTCTACTCGTTCTTGATGGTAGTGAACCTTTTAAAGAACTTGATGAGCGTATAGCAAATCTTGCAGATAAAAACAATCTTGCAACTATTATCGTGCTAAACAAGTGGGATAAAAAGCACACAAGTTATGAAAAAACTATTGAAGAACTTAGATATAGATTTAAATTTTTGGCTTATGCACCTGTGATTACAGTTTCTGCACTTAACAAAAAAAGAGTATATAAAATAAAAGATATGATTTTAGATGTTTACAGAAACTACTCTCAAAGAATCCCTACTTCACAACTAAATGCTCTATTTAAAGAGGCAACAATTCGTCACCATATACCAGGAGACAAAACAAAAGAGGTAAAAATCTACTTCTCAACACAATATGACATTAAACCTCCTAAGATTGTTTTAGTTATGAACAGACCAAAAGCACTTCATTTTAGCTACAAAAGATACCTCATGAACAAACTTAGAGAGAAATTTGAGCTTGAAGGAAGTCCTATACTCCTTTATGCTAGAAAAAAAGGTGAGCGTGATGAGAGTTTGGATATATGAATAACAACTTAGTTCTTATCGGTTTTATGGGTGTTGGGAAAGGAACTATCGCTCGTGCGTTGATGCGTAAAAGTGGTATGTTTGGACTTGATAGCGATGACTTGATAGAGTCTATGGAAAATAGAAAGATAAAAACTATATTTGAAGAAGATGGTGAAGAGTACTTTAGAGCTTTAGAGAAAAAAACTGCAAAATGGCTAAGTAAAAATGTGACAAACACTATCATATCAACTGGTGGTGGTTTTTTTAATGTTAAATCTTTAAACAAAATAGGAAAAGTGATATATTTGAAATCAAGCTTTGAAGGCATTATAAACAGACTGCAAGAGCAACCAAATGCTAAGCAAAAGTTTAACAAACGCCCTCTTCTTAAAGATTTGAAAAAAGCTAAAGCACTTTTTGATGAAAGAGCACCGCAATATGAAGCTAAAGCTGATATCGTTATCAATGTAGAAAAACAAAATATAAATAAAATAATCAAAAATATATTAGAGGAAATTAAATGACAAGAGTATTGACTGGAATTCAACCTTCAGGAGCTTTACATCTAGGTAATTACTTTGGAGCAATAAAACAGATGAAGGACCTACAAGATAGTAGTGACCTGTTTATCTTTATAGCAAACTATCATGCTCTTACATCTTTGAAAGATGGTAAGGCACTAAGAGAAAACACAATAGATTGTGCCATAAACTTTTTATCACTTGGAATTGACCCAAATAAAACAACTTTTTATGCACAGTCAGATGTAAAAGAAGTTTTAGAGCTTTACTGGATACTCTCAGGTTATACACCTATGGGACTACTAGAACGTGCTCACAGCTATAAAGATAAAGTTGCAAAAGGGATTGCTGCAAATCACTCTTTATTTTCATATCCTGTTCTTATGGCAGCGGATATTTTACTTTATGATGCAGAAGTTGTTCCTGTAGGTAAAGACCAGATTCAACATGTCGAAATGACACGAGATATCGCAATAAAATTTAACAATGATTTTGGGGATATCCTTACTATACCAGAGTTTAAAGTAGCTGAAGATGTGGCAACTGTTCCCGGACTTGATGGTGCTAAGATGAGTAAGAGTTATGGTAATACAATAGATATATTTTGTACAGATAAACAACTTAAAAAGACTATTGGTAAAGTAGTGACAGATTCCACTGCACTAGAAGACCCAAAAGATTGGTCTACATGTAATGTATTTGCTTTAGCAAAACTATATCTTGATAAAGATGGAGAAGAAGAGCTTCAAAAACGTTATGAAAAAGGTGGAGAGGGTTATGGACACTTTAAAATGTATCTTAAAGAGCTTATTTGGGACTACTATAAAGAGGCTAGAGAGAAGAGAGAACATTATCTAAATAATACAGAAGAAGTGTACGATATACTGAGTGACGGTGCTAAAAAAGCAAGTAAAATTGCAAAAGCAAAAATGGAAATAATAAGAGATGCTGTTGGCATTTATAGATAGGAATAGAACAAAATGTTAGATATAAAACTTTTACAAAATAGTTTTGATGAAGTTGCAACAAAACTAAGAAAGAAAAAAGTAGATGAAAAGACTCTTGAAGAGCTAAAGACTATATCACTTGAACTAAAAACACAAAAAAAAGAGCTTGAGATTCTTCAAGCAGAGCAAAATACAAAAAGTAAAATGTTTGGTGTTTACGCAAAAGAGGGAAAAGATATAAATGAACTAAAATCTGAACTTTCAAAAAATAAAGCAAAAGTAAATGAACTAAATAGTGTAGTTAAAGAACTTGAAGATAGACTATCTAAGATTGCAAATACGATACCAAATATCCCTGATGATAGTGTTCCAGAAGGTAAAAGTGAAGACGAAAATGTGGAATTAGAGCTTGTTCTTACTCCACCAACTTTTGACTTTACACCAAAAGAGCATTGGGATTTGGACAATGGATGGTTAGACTTTGAACGTGGAGTAAAACTTGCGAAGAGTAGATTTACTGCACTTAAGGGTGATGGAGCTAAACTATCTCGTGCACTTATAAACTATATGCTAGATTTTAACTCAAAAAGAGGATTTAGTGAAGTATGCGTTCCTTTTATAGCAAATAGAGAAACACTTAGTGGAACAGGACAACTTCCAAAGTTTGAAGATGACTTGTTTAAAATAGAAGGTGAAGAGCTGTTTTTAATCCCTACAGCTGAAGTTCCTGTAACAAACCTTTTTAGAGATGAAATCATAGCTGAAGATGAACTACCAATTAAGATGACTTGCTATAGTGAATGCTTTAGAAAAGAAGCAGGTAGTGCAGGACGAGATACTCGTGGCATGATAAGACAACACCAATTCTCAAAAGTAGAATTAGTATCTATCACAAAACCTGAACAGAGTGAGGAAGTTTTCAATGAGATGGTAGAGTGTGCGAGTGACCTTTTAACTTCTCTTGGACTTGCTCATAGAAAAGTTATGCTTTGTGGAGGAGATTTGGGTTTTAGTGCTTCAAAAACTATAGACCTTGAAGTGTGGTTTCCTGGACAAAATAGATATAGAGAGATAAGCTCAATCTCAAATACGCAAGATTTTCAAGCAAGACGTGCTAAAATAAGATATAAAGATGGAAAGAAAAATCGTCTAGTTCATACACTCAATGGCTCATCACTTGCTGTTGGAAGATGTTTGATTGCGATTATGGAAAACTATCAATGTAAAGATGGAAATATTAAAATTCCTGAAGTACTAAAAGCTTACATGTAAGGGTATATATGGCTGAAGAAGAGATAATAATCCTCGAAGAGAGTGAAGAAGAAAACTCTACTCCTAAAAAAGAGGAAGTAAAAAGAAAAGAAAAACCAGCATTAGATAAGAAGAAAAAAATTATCATTATTGGTGGAGCTGTTTTTGCTCTTCTTTTAGTTATTATTATCATTGTTATTATTTTAACAAGTGGCTCAGAAGAGCCAACAGTCATGGATGTAAACACTACAGTAATCGCAGAAAAATTAAACAAAAAAAATGATTTTGAACAATTTTCCCCATCACATTTAGAAAACATGATAAAAAAAGCAAACCTTTTATATGAAAGAGGCAATAAACAAGAAGCTCTTAAAGTATATAAAAGAATCTCTACTTTTAATGAAGCAATATCTTATTATAATATAGGTGTTGCTAAAATGAAAGAAAAAGATTTTAAAGAGGCAATAACCTCTTTTAAAAAGGCTATTGAAAATGGAGAGCAAAGATGTGTAAGTGCTATAAATGCAGCAGTTTGTGCTCTTGAATTAGGAGATAAAAATCTTTTTAAATACTATATTGATTTAGCTTTTACATACTTACCAATGGAGAGTAATGCTCCACTATACTCATACTATATAGGTCTAATAAACTACTACAAAGATTACTACTACGAATCACTTGCGGCATTTACAAATGCAAGTTCACAGTACTATAATTATAAACAAAATTATATAGCATCAAAAATACTAGCATCAATAAATTTAAACAATAAAGCAGTCAATATTTTAGAAAAAAAATCTAAAATAGATGACTATCTCACTCTAGGACTTTTATATGCTAGATTAGGAGAGTTTAAAGTAGCACAAAATTATCTTATAAAAGCTCAAAATCATACTCAAAAACCCTTACATGTAAAAGCTGCACTCATATTGGTAGATAACAAACTAGGAGCGTTAGAAAATAGTGCTATGCTTATGGATGAGCTATATGCGCAAGCTGATGAAAATGCCACCAAAATTTATCCTATCAACACTGTACTAAAAAAATCATTGTTTGATATAAATATTGCACAAAATGAGTTTGATAAAACTCTGTTTTTTGATGATGCAAGAACATATAGTTTACTATTTTACTTTGCACCTTTTAAAGTTTTTAATGCTAAACAAACAATAGATTACATAAGAAAAGGTAGTATGAATATTTTTATAGATGAAATAGGACCTGCCCTATCGTATCTAAAAAAAAGTTCAACAATTTCAAAAGTTAATATCTCAATAAGCAATGGAATAAAAAAGGCACTCAATCATCACACAGAACAAGCAAATAAAATATTTTTAAAAATGATAGATACTTATCCCAAGCACTCTATTTTACACTATAACCTAGCTCTAACATACGCACAAATGTCAGATTTTTCTAAAGCTTATGAACATTTTGCTAAAAGCTACCACCTAAATAATAACAATTATTTAGCAGGAGCATTTGCTATAATGACTGGACAATTGATAAAAAAAGATATCAAAAAATTTAAAGAAGATGTAAAACAGAGTATAACAAATGACCATAAGTTAAAAGAGTCAAATCTTTTTATGTCACTTATACACTTAAGTGAGAACAATCAACTCTCTCTAACAAGATGGCTTGAAAATGAAAAAGAAAAAACACCTTTAAACTTGATATTTGATACCATCATAGCTCAAAAGATTTTTAATGAAAAAGCATATAGACAAAAAGCTACTATACTAAAGTCAATTTTACCAAAAGATATTATGGCAAATATCATAAACTTTAATGTCAAACATAAAAAAAATGATATCAAAAAATATGCAAAAGCGATACAGATAAACTTTAAAAAATTGGATTTAGATTATGCTTCTTTCTATTATGGTCCTAGAATTGTCCAAGAATCTTACATAAAACTACTACAAATTGGTGGATTACTTTACCATGAAAGAAATAGACTAATCAAAAAAATGGAATTAGAAAAAAATGATATTTCAGCTATTATGCAAACAGTTGCCTATCTAAGTATATATACTCACAATTTTGAAGAAGCTTATGTACTTTATAATAAACTAATTGATGATTTAAAGAAAAATGATAGCGCTACTATATTTTATGCAGCAGTTGCAAGTATTGGAGCAAATCATACTGAAAATGCTGTGGCACTTTTAGAGTTAGCTAAACTAACAGACCCAAAAAATTATGAATCAAGATATGCCTTAGGGCTTCTTTATCAAGAGATAGGAAACTGGGATGGTGCAACTATACAATATAGGAAGATAGGAAATAGTGACTTTAAATCTAAATATTTTAGTTTCAAAGTCACTAGATAAATCAAACCTCTTTCATAGAGATATAACTATTTAAAGCTCCGATGTAAGCATTTGCTGTTGCAAGCATAGTATCAACACTTAAACCATGTCCGATAATAGCTGGCTGTCCCTCAAATGCTACTTTCACAACAACTCTTGCAAGTGCATCTTTCCCTTCAGTAACAGCATCAACTTTATAATCTCTAAGTTCACCTTTAACACTACAAACTCTATCAATGACCTTAAATACAGCATCCATAGTACCATTACCAATAGCAGCATCTGTTATCTCTTCTCCATTATAAGAAATAGTTACAGCTGCATTTGCAACGCCACCTGGATTACAATCACTTAGTTGAAGAGTTACAAGCTTATACACTTCTTTTACTTTTGCAATCTCTGCTGAAACTAAAGCTCTTATATCATCATCAAAAATCTCTTTTTTTGCATCTGCAAGGATTTTGAATCTTCCAAATGCTTCATCTATTTCATCATTTGCTAAGTTAAAGCCTAATTTTGTAAGTTTATCTTTAAAAGCATGACGACCTGAATGTTTACCAAGTACGATTGAATTTTTATCAAGTCCTATATCAGTAGCTTTCATAATCTCATACGTTTCAATATGTTTTAAAACACCATCTTGATGAATACCACTTTCATGAGCAAATGCATTTTTACCAACTATCGCTTTATTTGGCTGAGGCTCAATACCTGTAATAGCAGAAACCAATCTACTTGTAGGATATATCTCTTTTATATTTATATTTGTATCATAATCACCAAATATATCATGACGTGTACGAAGTGCCATAACTACTTCTTCAAGGGCAGCATTTCCAGCTCTTTCACCAAGTCCATTTATAGTACACTCTACTTGTCTTGCACCATTTAAAATACACTCAATTGAGCTAGCTGTTGCTAAACCTAAGTCATTGTGATTGTGAACAGAAAGAATAGCACGATCTCCTACACTCTCATGCAAAGATTTAATGATAGCTCCCATTTCACCTGGCATTCTATAGCCAACAGTATCAGGTATATTTAGAGTTGTTGCACCTGCTTCTATAACAGCATCTAGTATCTCTTTCATAAAACCAACATCACTTCTACCTGCATCTTCACAGCTAAACTCAATATCATCACAAAAAGTTTTTGCATAAGTTACCGCATCAATTGCTTTTTTTATTACTTGATCTGGAGTCATCTTTAGTTTATATTCCATATGGATTGGACTTGTTGCAATAAAAGTGTGTATTCTTTGTAGTTTTGCATTTTTTATTGCTTCACCAGCTGCTTTTATATCTCTATCTAATGAACGTGCTAATGAACATACAGTTGAGTTTTTAACTTGATTTGATATTCTTGAGATTGCATCGAAGTCACCAGGGCTTGCTGCTGCAAAACCTGCTTCAATAACATCAACTCCAAGTTTTTCTAACTGTAAAGCAAGCTGAATTTTCTCTTCAGTATTCATTGAAGCACCAGGACTCTGCTCACCATCTCTTAATGTTGTATCAAATATTATTATATTTTCTGTTTTCATAGGATTATCCTTATTTTATTTTGAAATGAGTTGTTAAATTTTATTTTAGAGACTGAGAATAAGAAGGAGAAGGAGATTACTATTTCTCTTTTGTGTTGAAATATGCTTTACATGTAAAGTTGTCATGCTAATCTCCTTTTTTAATTTTTTGTATTATACTACTATTTTTTCTTTTTTGCAATTGTATAGACTCCACGAAAAAGTCCGTACAGTAAATATCCTGTTATTAAAAATGTTGTACTCTCAATAGGATATAAATAAAGAAGTGAAAAAATAACTATCAAAATAACTAAAACTTTTGTTATATTTGCTTTTTTCATATCTATCTTTTTAAAGCTTGGGTATCTTATATTGCTAACCATAAGAAAAGACAATACACCAAGAGAAATCAACATAATAACTTCAAATCCATGAAGATAAGGATACTTTAAATATGCCAATATCCACATAGTAAGAACAACTGCCGCTCCAGGAATTGGAATTCCTATAAAAACAGAAGGCTCACTTAGCCCACTCATAACATTAAATCTTGCAAGTCTAATTGCTCCAAAAACAACATAAATAGCACTAAAAAGAGCACCTAGTTTTCCAAATTGATAACCTATACTAAAGTAAAAAAGCATAGCTGGAGCTGCACCAAAAGCTATAACATCTGCCAATGAATCAAACTCTGCGCCAAACTTACTTGTTGTATTGGTAAGTCTGGCAACTCTACCATCAAGTCCATCTAACACAAGCGAAAGTAAAATATATATTGCTGATTTTTCAAACTGACCATTTGAAGAAGCTATTATACCAATAACACCTAGAAATGCACTCGCCGCTGTAAAAAGATTTGGAAATATATACATAAGTTGTAATTTTTCACCATTGCTATCTTTCATCTATTTTCCCCTTATGAGCAAAGTAACCAAGCACACTTTCACCAGCTTTTACCTCATCTCCAATAGCAACTTTTACTCTACTATCAAGTGGAAGATAAAGCTCGATGTCTCCTTCAACTAACAACCCAAATCTTTGTGCTGATTTTAAAGGACCAATAGTTTTAAAAAGCTCAATTTTTCTTGCAAACATTCCTGCGTTTATATTTATGAAAACTTCATTATAACTACTCATACAAGACAGAGTTACTCTTTCACCCAGTTTTTTACTTAATGGTTCACTTGTCGGTAAAAAAAGTCCATGTCTTCTATCGGTAGCTTTTATACTCATTTTTGTTGGTGCTCTTAAAATACATGCTTCAAGAAGTGATTTTTGAATCTCTACTTTAATATACTCATTTCTATCTTTATACCTTACTTTTGCAATATTAGATATTGTGCCATCACATGGTGCGAGTATAGCCATATCATCATCTTCAGCAGGAAGACGCTCAGGATTTCTAAATAGATATGCAACAAAAATAAATATTACAAAAAATACCCAAGGTAATAGATCAAACCATAACGATAATACAAACAATACTAATACAAAAAAGAGATACTTCCATCCCTCTTTTGCAATAAGTTGTGTTGTTGTATTATTTTTCATCACTAGTATCTTTTTCTTTTTTCTTTTTTTGTGATTCCATACCTTTTTTTTCTTCATAAGCATGAATTATTTCTCTAAGTTCATCTCCATCTATAGTCTCATTTTTATTCAATGAAAGTACTATAC
>CAZBPU010000041.1:1714-14597 GCA_964493845.1 uncultured Sulfurospirillum sp. | reverse complement strand
TATACTGGTTTTTATGTTGGGGGATTTGCAGAGACTGATGGACCTATTGGAACGTACTTTTTAGCTCGTGCTTTGAACTCATTGGGGTATAAATCTGTAATTATTACTGATAGATTTTGTAAAGATTACTTTAAAGAGATAGAGACACTATATATTCCACTTGAAGGTTATAGTGAAGAGTACTATAAAACTATAATAGATGAATATAATCCAATTTGTCATTTTAGTATAGAGAGATGTGGGAAAAATGGTGATGGTGAGTATGCAAATCTTAGAGGAGTAAGTGTAAGTAAGTTTACTGCTCCAGTTGATGATTTATATGTACTTGGGGCAAAAAGTAGACCAACTTTTGCTATAGGAGATGGAGGAAATGAACTTGGTATGGGAAACTTTGCTAAGTCTGTAATCAAATATCTTTCTTTAAACCCTTGTATTATCTCTTCAGACTTTCCAATTATAGCTACGGTTTCAAACTGGGGAGCTTATGGTTTTATGGCTTATCTTGATGAAACTTTAGTTCCTAGTTTTGATGAAGTTGATGAGTATTTGGGTTATATAGTTTCTCTTGGGTCAGTAGATGGTGTAAAAGTAAAAAATCAAAAAACAGTAGATGGTAAAGATTGGTCTATTGAAAAGAAGATATTAGAAGATTTAAAAAAGGCTGTAATATGAAGTTAAACAGTGATTTAGGAGAGAGTTTTGGCTCATGGGAGATGGGAGAAGATGAAGCAATAATACCTTTGATAGATATGGCAAATATTGCTTGTGGATTTCATGCTTCAGATCCACTTGTTATGCAAAAAACTGTCAAATTTGCTAAGGCCAATGGTGTTCAAATTGGTGCACACCCTGGGTATCCCGATTTGGTTGGCTTTGGTAGACGAAGTTTAAAATGTAGTTTTGAAGAGATAGAAGCATTTATAGTTTATCAAGTTGGAGCTTTAAGTGGAGTTTGTACGGTAAATGGCACAAAAGTAGAGTATGTAAAACCTCATGGAGCTTTATATAATGATATGATGAAAGATGAAAATATCATAAAAGCAATTATGAGTGCTATTAGTAAACTAGATAAAAGTTTAAAACTTATGATACTCTCAACCACAAAAAATAGTTATTATGAAAAACTCTCAAAAGAGTTTGGTGTAGGGTTGATTTATGAAGTGTTTGCAGATAGGGCATATACTGCTGAAGGATTATTGGTAGCTAGAAGTCAAAAAGGTGCAGTTATACATGATTTGCAGACTGTACTAGATAGGATAGATTTACTAAAAAGTGAGGGTAAACTTATCACAATAGATGGACAGAAGATAGATTTAAAAGCAGATAGTATTTGTGTTCATGGTGATAATAAAGAGGCAGTAGAGTTTGTAAAAGCGTTGAGAAATTATATAGGATAAAAAATGAGATGTTTTAGTGTAGCTTCAGTTGATTCAGTAATTATATATTTTGGTCAAGATATAGGTGAAAGTGTAGCTAAAGAGGTTAGGGAGAGTTTCTATGCATTAAAAGATGCAAAACTTAAGTACGTAATAGAAATAGTTCCATCTTATACCTCTATCATGATAAGTTATGATTATTTGAAAACTAGTTATAAACAGATATGCAAAGATATAGATGAAGTACTTAACCATGCTGAAGAGTTTTCACATGACATGACAACTCGTTCTATAAGTATACCGGTTTATTATGGAAGTGAGGTTGGTTTAGATTTAGAAGATTTAGCAAAAATGAAAAATTTAACTGTAGAAGAGATCATATCTTTACATGTAAAAAAAGAGTATTTTGTTTACGCAATAGGTTTTAGTCCAGGATTTCCTTATATGGGAGAGGTTGATGAGGTTCTTGCAACTCCAAGACTGGCAAATCCACGAGCAAAAGTACCAAAAGGTAGTGTAGGTATTGCTGATAATCAAACTGCGATTTATCCTCAGCTTAGTCCTGGTGGTTGGCAGATTTTAGGACGAACTCCTATAGATATGTTTGATACCTCTTATGATGGATTTTCTTATCTTAAAGTGGGGGATAGAGTAAAATTTAGACCTATTTCAAAAGATGAGTTTATAGAGCTAGGAGGTGAGCTATGATGGGTGGTTTTGAAGTACTATCAGCTGGAATACAAGCTACTATTCAAGACTTGGGACGTATTGGATTAGCTGAAATTGGTGTTAGTAGTGCAGGAGCTTTAGATGAGTTTGCATTTCATCATGCAAATAGACTTTTAGATAATCAATATGGTACAAATATGCTTGAGATTGTTTTTGGTGGAGTAAAGCTAAAAGCAAAAGGCTCAACAACATTTGTTTTAACTGGTGCAAAAGTAGACGTAACGATAAATGGAAAAGCTATAGAAATTTGGAAGACATATAAAATCAATGATGGAGATATTATAAATCTTGGATTTGCAACAAGTGGTACAAGAGTATATTTGGCAGTTAAAGATGGATTTAAAATTGAAGAAGAGTATGGAAGTTGTTCAGTTAGTATAAAAGAAAAAATAGGCGGTAAACCTCTATATGTAAAGCAGTTTTTACCATTTACATGTAAAAAGTTAAGAGATAATAGAAAGTTGGTCAATAAGTATCAGCCAAATTATGATAAACTTTTAAAGCTAAGAGTTGTAGCTGGGTATCAATGGGATATGTTTGAAGTCAAAGAGAGAGAAAAGTTTTTTAACTCATCCTATAAGGTAACAGGACAGAACGATAGAATGGGATACCGCTTGAGTGGAGAGAAGATAGCTTCAACGTGTAAGGGGATTGTATCTGAACCTATCGCATATGGTTCAGTTCAAATTCCAGCTCATGGTGAGCCAATTGTGCTTTTAAAAGAGAGACAGACTATAGGAGGGTATCCAAAAATTGGAGCGGTTATTCCTGTAGATTGTTTTAAATTAGCTCAAACTAAACAAGATTCAGAAGTTGAGTTTGAATTGATAAGTCTTGATGAGGCTAGAGTGATTAATAAGAAGTTTTATAAAATTTTCAAGGAGTTTTAATGTTACCAAAGAAGATGTTGTTCCCTGTTGGGGGAGGAAATGAGTTAGAAGCGAGAATGCGTGGAGCATTACTAGTTACTAAGAGTTTAAATACTCACTTAGAGATATTAGTATCTGAAGCGACTGTACGTAGTGGTGTACCATCTGGTATGGTTCTACCAAATGAGATAGTAAATAGACTAGAGAGTATTCAGATTGATAATCTAAAAACTACCATGGATACTCATAGAAAAATATTTGATGATTGTTGTGCTAAGCTAGATATAGTAGAGAGTGAAACTCCAATAGAGGGTAAAGCTACTGCTCATGTTACTATGGCTGTCGGTGTAAGAAGCACTATGGTTGCACAGCAATCAAAGTTTTGTGATATGGTAATTGCTGCTGCTCCTCAAAAAGGTGTAGCAACTGCAACTTTTGAAGCAGCAGTTTTAGAGAGTGGAAAACCAGTTATGATAATTCCAAGAGCTATGACAGAGTTTAAAACTGATGAGGTTATCATAGGTTGGAATAATTCTCCAGAGGTTGCTCGCGCAGTTTCAGCAGCAATTCCATTGATGCAAAAAGCTAAAAGAGTTCACATAGTATCTTCAAAAGCATATACTACAGAGAATCTTACTCGTATTAAAGATTTAAGAAATTATCTTGCTATACATGGTATTGAGACAACATTTGAGTTGATAAAAACGACTTTTGTTCCAGGTGAAGCAATCTTAAAAGCTGCTCATGATGGTGGTTTTAATTTGATTGTAGCTGGTGCATATTGTAAAAAAGGTCTTAAAGAGATGATGCTTGGTGGATCTTCAAGATATATGCTTGAGCATACAACTATTCCTGCTTTAGTATCTCACTAAAATATAAAATTAACACGCCAATTTTGGCGTGTTAAAAATCCTTGATATATATTAGACTAACACCACGATTTTTCTGATTTACATCTACGTCTATTCTTAAGGCTCTATTTATATTATATTGGACAATTATGCTTGATATTATATTGTTTTTATAGATAACTCTTAAATTTTTGTTGATTTTTGATCCAATTTCATATCCTAAACTACCCTTGTCATTTGTTAAGATATTGATTGTATCAATATTTATACTATCTGATTTATTTAAAAGACTTTTAATACTACTACCAATTAGTAGAGAGCTTATATATATTTTATTATTTGTACCATTAGAAATATTTAATGAAGATGCAGTTGGTTCTCCAAAGAGGATATATGACATGATGTCATTTTGACTTAGTATTGGTTTTGAAGAGAGTATGATGACCGGTTCTTCGACATCTCCTGTGATATATATACTAACATCAATATAATCTACAGTTTTATGAGTAATATTTAAATTTAGTTGGGGATTTGTATTTATATCATAAAAATATAATTCACTTTTTTGAAAGTTAAAAGTCTTGTCAATAGCCTTTATCTCCCCTTTGTTTATGGTTACCAACCCAAGAATAGTTGTTTTTTCACTACCTTTGTCTTTATATATAGAAAAATCTGGTATAAAATCAATATTTACATTATCTATTTTGTATTTTATAGGTTTTTTAGAGTTTACATGTACATTGATAAACCTGTTGTTTATAACACTCTCTTTTATATCTTGGATAATGATTATGTCATTATCTAATTTGCTATAATCTTTTTTAGGAAGATAAGTAATAATACCATCTAAAAGTGTTATAAACCCTTCTATGCTCTCTTCATTTTCATTTTTTTCTATATTTATATTTGCTTTTAGACTTATCTTGCCATATTGTGAAGTATATGTAAAGTTATTACTTTTTACTTTTAGTTTTATACTGTTTGGAGAGGTAGATATAAAACCATTTATAAGTAAACTATCATAAATCCAAAATTCTTCTACATTAATTGTACTGTTTTCATCTATAGATATTGTAGATGCTTTTTGTGAGCTTATATTATGTTCCATAAAGTTTAGTTGATATTTATTTATAATAAAACTGTTGTCTTTTTTTTCTATATTAAATAAGGCATTATATCCTGAATATGTTGTTTCATCATCTGGTTGGACATAAAACCATGGTATTTCTATAGTACTACTCAGTTTTAGACTTTTACTAAAATCTATGTAGGTATTTATATCTACTTGTGCATCATAAAGGATTTTTGTTTTAGGAATTTTTATTTTTAGTTCTTTTAAAAATGTTTTTATAGAAGGAAAAGTGGCAAATAGTTTTATATTGTTTTGATTTTGTTTTGCAATATTTCCAGAGACTTTAAAGTTGTTTTTATTTAGATTTCCCCACCCTTTTAATGAGCTATTTGTTTCAAAAATAGTTACATTTATCTGATTTGCATCTATATTTAGAAGATTTTGTTTTTTGTTTTTAAAATAAACAAAATTTAAATTTGAGACTAAATCTAAGTCAAATGTATCATATATTTTAGCATCTTTATTTGGCTCAATATCTCCTTTTACTAAAATGCTGTGGTCTTTTATCTCGATGTGATTTATCGTGCTTATATGGTTGTCTCTGGCTTTTACTTCACCTCTTAAGAAGAGCGGGTTAATATCTAAAACTAAATTGCTTTTTGAAGTCAATAAGTCATCTTTTAAACTTTCTGGAATTTTATCAATAAAATTTAAAGGAAGTTTTTCTGTTCTACTATTTAAAATAAACTGCTTATAATCATAAGTTTTTGCTATGATTTGAATATTTGATGAGTTTAAATCTGCAATCATAAATTTATTATCTCCACTAAGAGAAAAATCAATTGTTTTTGTTGGGAGGTTTATAGGAGTTTTAAGTATGTGCATTTTTGCAAATGATTGAAATTGTAAGTTTGTGGTAAATAAAGCTTTTTGTTTAATAACCGTACTAAAGTTATCATATAAAAGTCTATAATTAGCATTAGCTTGAAAATAATTGCTATTTATAAAATATTTTACATGTAAAGCTATTTGTTCTAATGAGAGATTTTGTTCTTTTTTGAGTCTTATTTGATTAAGATTTGTTTTTATGTCAATCTCTTGTAAAGAAGCATTTAAATCTATATTAAATATTTTGGGCATACCTTCAATATGTTGTGTATATATATCAGATATATTTTTGTTTAATTTAATTTTAACAGAAGCTAAAATAGTATTTTTATTTAGCTTAGCATTTTTACTATTTAAATCACCATAAGGAGTTTTAAGAAAGACATTAAAATCTTGTATATTGATTTGCTTCATTTTATAATATATGTTTGAGCTATTTATATCGAATGAATACTTTCCATAATCAGAATTTTTTATGCTACTTTGTGCTTTTAGTTTTTCTATAGTAAGACTTTTTTTATAAGCTACTTTTTTTGCTGTTAGGGTTAGATTGATACTATTTTTTGTATCTTTTAAAGTGGCATGTTTTAATGCTATATTTACTATTTCTATCTGCTCATTAAATTTTAATGAGTCTATATTTGTACTAAAATTTATCTTTTTATCTTTGTATAAAACTTCTGTATTATTTAAAATTAGAGTAGATATTTGAAAGTTAAAAATTTTATTTGATGAGTTTGAATCCTTGTTTTCTAAGAGTTTATTTGTATCTATATATAGGGCTTCTGTTCTTATTAGTTGTATCTTTGGAGTTGGCTGTATAAGAGAGAATGGATTATATCTTACCTCTAAAAGTTTAGCTTTTATGCTGTCTTTATATGAAACATCTTTTATGATAAAGCCATTTATAAGACTACCCTCTATTTTTGAGTAAGATATCCCATAATTTTTTAGATAAGTTTGTGCAAGGTAGGGAATAGTATCTTTACCTGAGGTAAAATATATAGCTAAAAGAAGTATTGCTATGACAATAATAATTAGATTTCTAATAGCCATATATATCTCTTTTATCAAAACACTTCACCGATTCTAAATTGAAAAGCATAATTTTTTTCTGGATTATCTATATCAAATCCAATATCAAAGGCTAGTGGACCAATAGGTGTTTTATATCTTATTCCAAATCCAAGGCTATAGTAGTTTTCATTAGTATTGTTCCTAGAATTATCTGTAATAAAGGTGTTATCATTAAAAATAACTCCATTGAAGTTATTGTAAATTGGATATCTATACTCTATTGTAGTTTCAAATACAGAATTAAAACCAATAGGGTCACCGTCACTATTTTTAGGACCCAAAGAGTTATATGTATATGCGCGATTTGAGTCTACTCCTCCTGCATAAAAACGATAAGAAGCAGGTAAAGTACCTTCGTATATATCTAAGTAACCAAATGTTGCTCTAAATGCTAATATAGACCTTTTTATAGGAAGTATATAACCAGCTTGTATTTTAGTTTTATAGAATGAGGCATCAGAGATAGTACTTTTAACTGAACCCATGATTTCAGCATTTATAAAGTGACCTTTTTTGGGATTTAGTATATCATCTCTTGTATCATAGCTCCATTTTATTTTAGGAGAGAGTATAAAAGTTTTTCCTTCTGGAAAGAGAATTTTATCTTTACTATCATATGTTTTTGAGTCATCAAATACAATACTTTCTGTTAATCTATAGGGCTTTTTTCTATGAGATAGGAAAATATTTGCAAAGTCTCTTTTTTCTTTATATCCTTCGAATATTTCATTAGAGTAACCGACATCTGCACCAGTTAAGTTTCTATGAGAGAGAGGCATATTGAAATTTAGTTGGATAGTTTGTTTTTTTTGAGTTATTTTTGTTTTTAATCCTAATGTCTTTAGATTACCAAATGTATTTTTATTTTCTATTCCTATAGATACCATGGCTCCATCATCAGTACTATATCCAAGCCCCATTTCAAGCCTTGTTGGTTTTTTATTTTCTTGAACTTCTACAGTTATAGATACCTTGTTACTATTTTTATCAATATGTGTATTTATTATAGCTTTTGATATGCCACCTGTGGCATATAGGCTATCATAGCTATCTTTTATTTGTTTGGATGAAAAAGCGTCTCCTTCTTTTATGTATAGAAGTGATTTTATTATTTTAGTATTGATATTTTTTGTTGAAGTTATACTAATGCTATCAATAATGCATTTTTGATACTCATTTGTATTGTAAGTTATATAAGCTTTGTTTGTTTTTATATCTATCCATGTTTTTGCATATAGCTCAACTTTACAGTAGCTATTGTTTCCATATAGTATTTTTATATTTTTTTTACTTTGAGTAAATTTTTCACTATCAAATATATCACCTACTTCAAAAGGTATTTGAGAGTCTATATTTAACTTTGAGTTGATAGTCATATTGGCTATGATAATTGGATTGTTTTCTGAAATTTTTATTATGATTTTATTATTTAGTATATGTACGTTAGTAGTTGTATGAAAAAATCCTCTATATTTGTAGAAATTTTTTATAGTATCAGCCATTTTTTCTAATTCTTTTGTAGATACTTTTGGATTATTATTAAAGATTCTATCGAAAAATGACCACTTTATCGATAAGGCACTATAGAGTCCAGTATCGTTAAGGTTTTTATTTCCTTGAAAAATTAGGGGTAGTTTTTGAGCAAATAGTAGTGATGATAAAAGTACGATTGTTAGTATAACTTTTATCATCACTAACCAGTCTATTTTTTATTAATAGCTTCTTTTGCCCCTTTTAGTGCGCCTTTTGCTACTTCCCAAGCATGTGTTCCTAATCGTTTTGCTTCTTGAGTTATATTTTTTGTTCTCTCATCTTGTTTTATAGCTTCTATCTTTTTAGATGCCATTTGCTCTAGCTCTTCTATTTTTTTCTCTGCTTTTTTTACAAATTCATTTTCACCAAGATTGAGTTCTTCTATCTTCTCTCCTAGTGTTTCTATGGCGTCTGTAGTTACTCTTTTAATTTTTGCGAGTGAATTGTTAAACTCGTTTTCTAGTATATTTGATATGATTTCTTTTGATATTCCTTGAGATAATTTTGTTGAATTTTCTAGCGTGTGTATAAAATCATCTTCTATAGTAACTAACTCTTTTTTAATTGTAGGTAAATCTTTTTCCAAAATATCTTCTACATCATCAGGGGCAAATTTTAGGTCATTTTTAAACTTATCTATCGCTTTTGCCATTCCCTCTTTTGTTCCATGTATTGTTCCACTTAGAAGTTCTTTTGCATTACCTTGGTCTTCATCAGCAATTTCAATAGCAACTTCAAGAATACTATTTGTTATATTTAAAAATCTACTTTTTGAGAAGTCACCTTCATTTATACTTTGATAAGTGATATTTTTTGTGATTTCAAATATAGTATCTTCTATATCTTTACCTTTTTCAAGAGTTGTTAGGATAGCTTCACCAACAGTTTCTCTTAAGATACCAAGCATTTCAATACCTCTTAGTTTAGTATCATGAAGAGCTTTTAGTGATTCTGTAGAGATATCTTCATCCATTTTTGCGATATGAGCTTCAAGTATGTTAAAAGTTCCCATAATAGTTCTTTTAATACTATCTTTTTGTTTGGCTATGGACTTTTCTAATTGCTCTTTTTCATAAATACTCTTATATAAAAACTCTTCTTTATCGTAACTAGCAGCTTTTATGAGACCAGATATAATGGCATCTATATTTTTAGAAGTTTTTAGATCTTCACTATGTAAAGCTCTAGTATAAAATTCAAAAAGTTCTCCTAATCTCTCTTGTATATGAGTATCATCTTTTAATCTCTGAATTTTCTTTTTTGATAATTCAAATGTTAGTTCATGTATAGTTGACGGAAGATTTTTGCTATCTCTGTTCTCTTTAATGGTTGCATTAAATATATTTTGTAATGATTTCATTTTGTCTCCTACAGTACAAATTTTATTGATTTATGATTTTTTAACTCTTCGAAAACTGCTTTTCTGTCTTCATCACTATGGACAAGTGTTGAGACAGTATGACTTTGATATTTACCAGTTTTACTGTTATTTGATTTTTTTATAGAGTGTTCTCTATTGTCGAGTACACTAGCAACAATATCACTTATATTATGATGAGATTCTAGTACAGTTTTATATTCCCATTTACAAGGGTAGTTTAGTTTAATCTCTTTTGAATTCGCCACTTTTTCCACCACATTTTGATTCTAGTTGTACATTTGAAATAACCATTGATTTATCTATCGCTTTTGCCATATCGTAGATAGTAAGAAGACCTATACTTACTCCGGTAAGTGCTTCCATCTCAACACCTGTTTGACCTTTTAGTTTTGCTGTAACGCTTAGTTTAAACCCTGGAAGTTCAGGGAGTTCATCTACATCGCAGTTGACACCTGTTAGCATCAAAGGATGACACATAGGGATAAGGTCACTTGTCTTTTTAGTTCCTAGGATTGCTGCTATGACTGCTGTTTGTATAACAGGCCCTTTTTTTGCTTTTTCACTTACTATCATGTCGTATGCAGTTTGGCTCATGGTTATAGTTCCACTCGCAATAGCAACTCTTGTTGTATCTTCTTTGTCCGATACATCTACCATTTTTGGTCTATCTTTTTCATCTAAATGTGTTAAATTCATTTTAATTTTCCTTTTACTAAGCGTTAGCTTAGGCAAGATGAATATGCTAATACTCTAATCTCTTCTTTTTCTATTTTTTACAAATGTTATTATATCAAATTTGACCTTATTGAGCATTGATACTGCAATAATAGTTAAAATAGTCCCTACTACTACGTGTAGACCGATTGATTCATCTAAGAAAATAGCACTAAGTCCAATAGCAAAAAATGGTACCAAAAATATAAATGAACTTACTTCATTGGTACCAAGTTTTTCTATTCCTACAAAGTAAACAGAAGTTGCAAATGTAGTTCCTGCAAATGCTATGCATAGGATATTGAAGATAAACTTTGGCTTAGTACTTATGGTTTGTAAAAAAGAAAAATCTATAAAAAATATTGCTACTAAAATAGTTGTTATAGTATACATATAAAAGATAAAAACTAAAGGAGCAACTTTTGTAGCTTTGGAGCTAATGATAGTTAAAATAGGCCAAAGCATAGAAGCTAAAACAAAATAGAGGTTGTATTTTGTGAGAACTTGTTCTGCTCCTAAAGTCCAAACACCAAGTATCATCATGACACCAAAAGCGCCTAAAAGTAGGGCTAACACTTCTTTTGTTCCAATTTTTCTACCAAAAAATATTGCCATTAGAATAAAAGTAATAATAGGAACTAAAGTTGTTACAAATGCACCACCAAGTCCAGCAGTTCCAAATTTTGCACCTAGAAAAAAGTATTTCATATACGCTACATTAGTAATAGCTGCCATAAGTGCAAGCAATAGTGTTTTTTTATCTATCTTAAATGATTTTTTTAAAAAGACAAGAATAGGTATAAAGCTAAGAGAGGCTATACCGAATCTAAGAAATATCATTTCATATTCATTTACATAATTACTTAAGACTTTAACATTTACCCAAGAAGCTCCCCATCCAACCATAGCGATGGTTAAAAGAAAAAAAAACATATTTTTACTCATCTATTTCCTTTACATGTAAAGGGACTATTGTACTCTTATTTTAGGTATAAATATAGAATAAAATTGTCTTTTGCTTTTCTGTCTCATTATCCAGCATACACTCCTATTTTAAAATTTTTATTATTTCATCTACACTTAAAAGTTTACCAGTACTTTTAACTTTACCATCAACTACAAGTCCAGGAGTACTAACTACTCCATAATCCATGATTTTCATGATGTCTTCTACTTTATTAACTGTATGAAATCCACCAATTTTAGCTAGTGCTTGTTTTGTAGCTTCTTCTAAGGCTTTACACTTTGTGCAACCAGTTCCTAGTATTTCAATTTTCATTTTTTCTCCTTATTTTATTTTATAAAATTGCGTTAAATAAGTAACCGATACCTATAATACCAGCTCCAACTATACCAAAAAATACTCCTATTAGCTTTACATGTAAAATTTTCTTAAGTATCATAGCTTCAGGTAAACTAAGAGCCGTAACAGCCATCATGAAACTTAAAGCAGTTCCTAAAAGCATGCCTTTGCTTGTGAGTACTTCTACCAATGGCATAACACCAGCGGCATTGGAATACATAGGAATCCCCATTAAGACAGCTATAAGAACTGCAAAAGGGTTATCACCACCGGCATAATTAGCAATAAAATCAGCAGGTATATAACCATGGATAAAAGCTCCAATTCCCACACCAATCATCACATAAATATATATTTTTTTGAAAATATCAAGTGTGTACTCTTTTGACTCTTTTACTCTTTGAGTAAAGGTAAGTTTTATTTTTACTTCTTGGAGTTCACCTTCCATAGGTTTGACATCCAATAAGACATACTTATCCATTTTCATTTTACCTATAAAAAAGCCACCAAAGATAGCTACGAGTAATCCGAAACCTATATAAATTGCTGTGATTTTCCAACCAAATATCCCAAATAGCATTGCAATTGCTATCTCATTGTTAAGAGGGGCACTAATCAAAAAAGAAAAAGTAACTCCAATTGGAATTCTAGCTTGAATAAATCCTAAAAAAAGAGGAATAGCACTACAGCTACAAAACGGAGTGATAATCCCAAATAGTGCTGCTAAAATATTGCCAAAAAACTCAGACTTTCCTTGAAGATATGCTCTTACATATTCAGTATTGAAATGTGTTCTGAGATAAGATACTACAAAGATGATAGTTAGAAGTAAAAACCAAATTTTACCTACATCGTATATAAAAAAGTTGATAGTGTCATTTAGTCTCCCACTTAGTCCAAAAATATTAATTGTTAAATTATTTACAAGTTCTTGCCACATATTTCTCCTTTAAAAAAAAGAAGTATAGCATAAAATATATAATATATCAAGATATATAGATATATTCTATGGGTAGAGTGCATCAAAATCTCAATATATTAATTTCAGTTTAGAAATATTTATACTTGAGTAAATTGATTGATATTCTTA
>CAZBPU010000041.1:0-1614 GCA_964493845.1 uncultured Sulfurospirillum sp. | reverse complement strand
ATGGCTCGTTCTTGTCCTATTTCATTTAAAGAGATAGATGGTACTATCGCTAGAATTAATGCAATGTTTATAACACTACTAATAGTCACTTTTTTTGTAACATCTTATACCAGTATTCTGTATTTTTTAGTTATAGACTTTGGAGTTCGTTTATTTGGCTACTATAATTTTAGTTTGATTTTTAACTTTTCACAGTTAGTAAAAAAAATATTTTCTTTAAAAACTAAAATGACAGATGCAGGTGCAAAAAGATTGGCTACATTTTTTGGACTATTTTTTGTTTTACTTATGAGTATTTTGAGTAATTTACATTTTGACAATGCTCTTTATATAACGGGTATAATTCTGCTTATATGTAGTAGTTTAGAGATGTTATTTAACTACTGTTTAGGGTGTGAAATTTATCATATTTATCAAAAAATAAAACTAACTTTTCTTAAAGTTATTATGCAAAAGAGATAGAAAATATTTTCCATCTCTTATTTATAAGATTATTTTATAAAGTTGTCTTATTTTGTTATTTTTGATTCTTTAAATCAAATGATACATAGTTTTTATAGCTATAAGATACAAAACTATACCGATAAGTTTTTTTATTTGTGATTGAGAGAGTTTAAAGTGCATTATTTTACCGCCTAGATATCCGCCTAAAAGTGCAGCAACTGTAACATCAGCTAAAAGTAACCAATCCATTTGTACAAAATGCAGATAAGTTAAAAATGCACCAAAAGATGAAAACGGAATCACAAAACTAACTCCATAAGCTGCCTTTTTTGCATCAAAACCAAGAAGTATTAAAAGTGGCATTATTAAAGCTCCTCCACCAACGCCAAGCATACCAGATACAATACCGACACTAAATCCTATTGCATACAAAACCCATGTCTTTGTATAGCTTGTTTTTGCCTCTTTTTTATAAAAAAGCATAAGTGTAGCACTTGTTATTAGAAATGCTACTAACATCCACATTGAAGCTTTGTGGTTTACAAATTGTGACAGATATGCTCCAATCGGAGTTGAGACTAAAACCGAAATCACTAAAGGCAATACAAATTTAAAATCAAGTACACCTCTATAGAAGTTCATAATACTAGCACTAAAAGTGGAGGATGTATTGACAAAAAGAGCCAAAGCTCGAGATAGATTAAAGCTTTGGCCTAGCATTGGAAATATAGATACTAAAGCTATAGCACTTCCAACTCCACCCATAGCAAAAAAGGTGGAGAAAAAAAGTGTTATAAAAAAGTATAAAATATAATCGTACATCATCTATATTGGGCTTATATCTTTAGCTTTACCGCCTTTTAATCTCTCAGCCAATCCTAGCAATCCACCATCTAATGTTTTTGCTTTATACCCTTTAAGTCTTAAATACTCTTTTGCCATATTTGCTCTATATTCATTTGGGCAAGCACAAACTAAAAGCTTATCTTTAGGTAACTCTTCAAGTCTGTCAGGAAGTTCATTATAAGGAATTTTTGTTGCAAAACCAAAACCCCAAACCTCTGTTTCAAATGGCATTCTGATATCTAGTAAAATTGCCTCTTTTTTGTTAAAACTCTCTATAAAATCCTCAACACCCATTTTCATAGGCTGTACATCTTTTAAGGCTGT
>CAZBPU010000040.1:0-14922 GCA_964493845.1 uncultured Sulfurospirillum sp. | reverse complement strand
AAAGCTCATAAAACACAGACAACACCAGAGGGACTTCCATACTCTTTTCATATAGTAAGTGTGGCATTAGAAGTTATAAATTCACTCTACCATCACTCTATAAGTTATGATGAGGCAAATATAGCTATATGTTGTGCTTTACTTCATGACGTAAACGAAGATACTGATACAAGGGTAACAGATGTTTTACATGTAAAGAATATAGACTTAGTAATAGCAGGAGTACAAGCCCTCACAAAAGATGAAACACTCTCTACTAAACAAGCACAAATGAAAGATAGTTTGACTAGACTTAAACAACAACCTAAATGTATTCAGATGGTAAAGTTGGCTGACCGTATTACAAATTTAGCTCCTGCTCCCGATTTTTGGAATAGAAAAAAACGTGAGGATTATGTAAATGAAGCAAAGATGATACTTGAATCCCTTAAAGATTCTAACTCATATTTAGCACAAAAGCTTCAAGATAAAATAGAAAACTATGAAGTAGAAAAAGGGGACGCTTTTTTAGCATTTTATAGTGATAAAAATCAACTTATACTAGATAAAAATCATCTAAATTATCTTAAGATGTTTAAAGCTATCAATAGACTGAGTAGTTACATAAAAAAAGAGTATAACCTAGATTTGTTTGATAGTTATCTACATGTAGATAGTAAAGATGAACTCGATAAAAATATAGTAAATATAGATTATATAGTAAAAGTTTTGAGTGTAAAAAATTTACTAAATTTAAATCAACAAATAGATGATAAAATAGATAAGTTTATGAGTATTATCTATGAGAATGAGGATATTTTGGTTTTATGAAAAACTCGAAACTTATAGCTTTTAAACAAGCTTTAGCATTTTGTATAGATTTAGGATTTGTCTCTTTGCCACTTGTCTTAGCACCGAGTGTAGAGATGTTTCCTATTTTTGCACTATTGTGGTTTTTCTATATACCTTTAGGTGAATATTACTTTTCACAAACAATAGGTATGAAATTAGTAGGTACGAATATATATGCAAGACTAGCAGATAAACATCGTATAAGTTTAGGAGCAGTCATAAGAAGACATATTGCTCGTATAGGTATGTTATGGGGAGTTATCGGGTGGTTTTTAATGTTTTTTGGTAAACCGTATAGTAGCGATTATGTTATAAGTGATAAAAAAAACTATTCAATAGAGCCTTATGAAAAAGGTCTTGTTATATATCCTAAAAATAGTTAGTTATGAAGTAAGGATAAAAAAACATGAAAAGTATTTTATTGTTTTTAGTATTGGTGTTTTCTTTACTAAATTCAAAAGAGACAGAACAAAAACAGAGTATTTTAGATAAGCAGTTTGTTCGCTATGTACCTCAAGATATACAAAAAAAATGTGATGGATTAGGTCAGGTATGTAAGTCATTTTATGTAGGATATTATCTTCTTGATTATAGATATAAGATTGATGATAGCTTAAAGTATCTTATGGAGGCATATGAAAATAATGCTTCAAAAATAGTAGATAATATGGAAGCAAAACCCTATTATCTTGCAACTACAATAGCAGGTTTATGTGAACAAAAAAGAGATTTAAAGTGTGCTGTTAAGTATTTTAAACTAGCTATAAATGCAGGTAATGAAAGAATGATATGCTCTTTAGGTAATATCTATCAACAACAAGGAGAAGTTAAAAAAGCAATCAATGCAGTAAAAAAAGGTGCATCAAAAGGTTTTCCTCAATGTTACACAGATCTAGGAATGTACTACTTTAACTATGAGTTTGGTATGGTTGATAAAGAGATGGCAGGTAAGTTTTGGAAGTTGGCTTATGAAGATAATAGCTATGGTGTTATTGAGAACTATAACTTAGGTGTATACTATGAGTATAAACATGATAGAGTAAAAACAAAGCATTATACTTTAAAAGCAGCACTTCTTGGAGAAAAAGATGCCCATAGGTATCTAAAAACTCACTTACAAAATATTGTTACAACAAAAATATTTTTAGAAGAGGCACTTGGGAGTAAATATTGGGATGTAAAAAAGAAAAAAGATAGAGAATTTTCAAATGTATATGATCTCTACTATAGACTTAAAAAAATGTACAATGAAGATAACAGATGGGTAGAAGACCATAAGTATCAAGATAGAAGATGGGATAAAAATAGAGACAATGTAGTAAAATTTGATAAAGGTTTTAGCTCTTTGATACTAGAAGACAAAAGATTGATACTACAAACAAAACTAACTTCTAGAAATAAAGGTAAAGTCTTTTCTGATGATATAGAGTTACTTTATAAAGTATTGTTTGTAGATCTAGGTGGAGTAAGAAATGTAGTTAATTTACATCATGAACTAATAGGAAGACTTTTACAAAAAAAGAGTTTTGAGTATAGTAGAAAATTTATTGTATATGGTTATGATTTTGTTTGGTATGCAAAGTATGACAGTAGAACAAAAGAACTTAATGTCGAAATTAAGGTTTTGTAATGAAAAATTTCTTTCTAAAGATAGAGTATTCCAAACTGATTGTAACTTTTTTTGCACATCTTTTTGTAGCAATTTTATATGGAACATTTTTAGGACTTTTAGCAAAAGAGTATGGAGCTCCACATTTACTTAGTGTAGCTATACAAATCTTTGTTATAGGAGTTGTTACCTATGTTGCTTATAAAGAAGAGGTAAAAAGACATTACCCATTTTTAAAAGTTATTGGAGTTAATTTTCTTGGATTTATACTTTGGCTTGGTGTTGCTATGACAAAGATATATATTTTAAATATATTGGCTCTTGTTTTGGTACTTTTTTCTATTCGTTATAAGTGTAAAAAGTGTGTAGAGTATAAGAAGTACAAATTTTAAAAAAAGAGTAGGTTGTTGTAAGTAATGGATATAGAAAAAAAGTTAAATGTACTATTTGATTTACAAAAATATAAAGATGTTTTAGAGCTTGCTTATGAAAATCTTTATAATAATGAGCTAGAAAGAGAGTTATTATATGAGTACATTATACTTTCTCATATAAATTTAGAAGAGTATCATAAAGCTTTAAAGATAAGTGAAGAAGCTTTAGGTATTTATCCATCACTCTCTATTTTTCTCTATTTTCGTTCTAAAAGTTTCTACTATATATCTTCTTATAAAAATGCTATAAATGACATAGAAGAGGCTCTTAATATTGAGCCAAATGAACCAAAGTATTTAGCTCACTTTGCAAGGGTTTTGTTACTTCAAAATGAGTATATAAAAGCAAAAGAGATAATAGAGAGAGCTTTGGAGATAGATAGTAGTGTATCTGAGTACCATCTAACTCTAGCAATCGTACTTTATATGCTTGATGGAGATAGAGTAGCAAAAGAGATAGTTGATGAGGTTTTAGCAAAAGAGCCACACAATTTACAAGCACTTGAGATAAAACGTAAGTATTTTACGCCAAAATTAAAAGAGCAAAAGTCTTTACTAAAAAATTTTCTTTTTTTAAACCCCTTTGATAAAGAGAGTCAAAAAGATATAAAGTTTATAAAATACTACTATATGTTTTTACCACCTCTAATGGGACTTGTGCTATTTTTATCATATCTTTTACAGAGTCAAAGAAGAGAGTTTGGTTTTTTAGAGCCAGTATGTATTTTTGGGTTTGTAGTTTTATGGGTTTTAGGTTCTAAAGATTGGCGTTTAAATGTCCCTTTTATTGCTGGTATAACCAGTTTTGATGCCTATTTTAATATAGGAAGTAGAGGTATCAGTTTTGGAGAGGTTTTTTATATAGTGTTTCAAGCAATTTTGTTACATTATGTATCTAAAGGATTTTATATACTATTTCACTCCATGAAATTCAGATTTCAAACGAGATTGGAACAACAGCAAAATAACAAAAAAAATCCTATATTTTACTTTTTGTTTATAGCACCTTTTGAAAAGAATGAAGTAGTTGATAGTAAGATAATGAAACGATACTATATTACTATACCTATTTTGGTGTTTATAACATGGTCGCTTATATATGCAAATATAAATTATTATGAGTATATCTATTTAAAAGCTTTTGTTATAATACTCTTTATATATACGGGTATAAGGGCTTATAGAGTTTTTTGGATTTTGACTATTTTTATCTTAGGAGTTATCTTTATAACCAATAATTTTGAGTGTAATAGCTGTATAATGACTCTATTTTTAAGTATAATCGGAGCTGTTAGTTTTGCAATACCTAATAATCTAGCAAGGAGATTTTCGTGGATGAAAGATTGAAAAATAGTACTAATGGTGAGAGTAGAGAAAAAATCTTTGTGCCATTAGAAGAGAAGTATAAACTTATGTTTGCTGATATAGGTGGTTTAGATGAGCTAAAAAAACAGGCAAATATAAAAATCATTCAGCCTTTTAAAAATTCTGAACTCTTTAAACGGTTTAAAAAAAGTGCTGGCGGAGGTATACTTCTATATGGTGCACCAGGATGTGGAAAGAGTTACTTTGCTCGTGCTATAGCAGGAGAATGTGGTGCCAAGTTTTACAATATAGGTATAGAAGATATACTAGATATGTATGTAGGAGAGAGTGAAAAAAATATAAAAGCACTTTTTGATACAGTACGAGCAAATCGTCCATGTGTAGTTTTTATAGATGAGATAGATGCACTTGGTAGAAAAAGAGAACTACTAAGAAATAGTTCTCTTACAACTACTATAAATGCTTTTCTTGCTCAAATGGATGGTGTAGAGAGCGATAATGAAAACATACTAATTATAGGTGCAACAAATGCTCCTTGGGATGTAGATAGTGCTTTTAAACGTACTGGAAGATTTGATAGAACATTTTTTATACCACCTCCAGATGAAGATGCTAGAGAGAAAATATTTGAGCTATATCTTAAAGATTTGCCTATAGAAGAGTTAAATTATAAATCCTTATCAGAGCTTACAACTGGCTTTAGTGGAGCAGATATAAAAGGTGTAGTTGATAGAGTAGCCGAAAGTGTAATTGAACAGATACTGCAAAGCGAAGAAGATATAAAAATCATACAAGAAGATTTAGTAGATGTTATAGACGATACTAAACCAAGTATATTAGAGTGGTTTAGTATGGCAAAAAATGTTGTAGAGTATGCAAATATGAGTGGTGTTTATGATGAACTTGAAGAGTATATGAGTTCTGAAAAAAAGAGTAAAAAGAAGATGGGGTTTTTATAGAAGAGTATATAACTTTTGATATCGTACTTTTTCTTTTTGGTTTTTTCTTTTTGAAAACCATTTTATACAGATAGAGATATAATTATGTTTAAAAGAGGTCAATTTTTTTCTTTTTATGTCATAGATGTTTTTAAAATATGAGTTTAGAAGTATATTTTCTTGTTTTTTATTTAAGTTAAACTCTATTATAATCGTGGCTAAGTCAAAATATCTGTCATTTAGTCCAGCATACTCCCAATCAATTAGTTTTATAGTTTTGGAAAATATAAAATTTTTAGGATTTAAATCTTGATGACATAAAACATAATCTTTTTTATGATTAAATACTCTATTTGATATTTGGATTTTATGGAGTTTTTTTACTAAAAAAGCTATATTTCTAATATCTTTTATTTTTAAATTATTTTTATGTTTACCCTCTAAAAATTTATAAATTATAAGAGAGTTTTTAACATCTAAAAGTATAGGTTTTGCTCCTATATCGTTTTTATAAGCTTTTAAAGCTATAGTAAATTCTTTTTGTTGTTGTTCTTTTGAAGAGGTTAGTTTTTTTAAAATATAGTTTTTAAAGCGGTAAGTTTTACAAGAAAATCCTTGGTTTTCTATAGGAATCAGTCTTTGCACACAAGCTTTCCATCTATAACTTTATATACTCTATCTGCTATGAGTTTACAATCGTTTAGTTCATGAGTAACCATGATTGTACATAAGCCTCTTTTTTTAGAGATTTTTTTAACTAAATTTAGCATTTTGATTCTAGTTTCAAAATCAAGCCCAGTGAAAGGCTCATCTAAAAGTAATATAGGTTTATCTCTTAAAAGAGAACGAGCAAGTGCAACTCTTTGACTTTGTCCTCCCGATAAAGTAGAAGCAAGTTTGTCTTCAAACTCCTTAAGTCCTACCTCATTTAAAATCTCTTTAGCCTTTATTATCTCACTCGCTTTAGGTTTGAGTGAAGTGGTTATACCTAAAAGAACATTTTTTAAAACTGTAAGATGTTCAAAGGTATTATACTTTTGAAATAAGATAGTTAAAGGTCTCTTTTCGGCGTCAAGTTTGTTTATATCTCTGTTTTTAAATATGATACTTCCACCTAAAGGAGGTAAAAAACCAGCTATTAAATCGAGTAGAGTAGATTTACCACTTCCACTCTCACCTGTAACACCAACTATTTCATTCTCTTTTACATGTAAAGAAAAATCGTATAGTGTTTTATCGTAAGTGTATTTTAGATTATCTATTTGCAACATTTTTAAATACCTTTGGTAAAAATATAAAAACACTAAGTGTTAAAACAAGAAGTATCAAAGCTACTCCAGCACTATCTTTTGTTTGATATGAGCCCATAAGTTGGTATAAATACCAAGGTAAAGTTGTTATCTCATTGCTTCCAAACAGGGCAACTACACCCAAATCTCCCAATGATAGACAAAAAGAGAGAGCAAAAACGTATGCAACTGATGATTTTAGATATGGCCATTCACAATATAACCACCTTTTACTTCCATTTAGATTGAGTGAAAATGAGAGTTTATCATATCTTAGTGCTACTTTTTGCATGGTTGGGTAGATGATAGATAGTGCAAAAGGTAAGGACATTAGTATATTTGCACAGAGTATAGCACCTAGTGACCATAGTAAAAGTGGTGCTTGAAACTTTTGTGATAGTAAAAAAAATCCTAAACCCAAGATAAGTGATGGAATTGCTAAGTATATGTTGCCTGAAAATGAGATTAGTATGTTTATAAAAGAACTTAGTTTTGTTTTTTTGACTCTATAATTGATGTTGAAATTTCTTCTCGCATCACTAATCAAAAGAGCAAATACCACGGTAAAGATACTAGAAAAAGTAGCAATAACTAAACTTGTTATAAGAGATTTTAAAAACAGTTTGTCGCTCAGTATTTTTATAAAATTGGCTCCAAAACCATCAACAAAGATAGAGATAAGTGGTAAAATAAATAAAATAGTAAAGATTGATATCACTATAAGTTGAAAAAATTGTAGTTTTTTAGGCTCTTTCCAAGGTATTTGATTGCTACTGGTTTTTATATTGGAGATTCCAATATTGAAGTTAGAAGATAGAAAAACTAAAAACATAGTTATAGATAGTTGAATCAATGCAAGTTTGAGAGCTAAAGGTATATCAAAATCAAGTCTAACAGCTTCATAAATTGCAACTTCTAGTGTATTGTAGGAGGGTGAGCCACCAAGAGTTAAAACAATAGCAAAAGAGGTAAAGCAGAGTAAAAAAATAGTTGAAGATATACTTTTTAGGGATAGTTTTATAGCAGGAAACTCTATAAGTGCAAATCTTCTATAAGTTGAAAAATTAAGACTTTTTGCTAGTTTATATCTCTCTTTTGGAATAGATTCAAAGATATGTAGTAAGCTTCTAGCAGCAAAAGAGGCATTGAGATAGACATGAGCAACTAAGATACCTCCCAATCCATAGATAGAGTTTTCAAATGAAAAATTAAAAAGATATAGAAGTGACCTATTAATCCAACCATTGTTTCCCAAAATAGTAATAATCCCAAAAACTACAATAAGAGTAGGGAGAACAAGGGATGAGGAGAGAAGGGCTATAAGAAAATCTCTACCTCGAAATGAGTTTTGATGAGCAAGTGACCAAGCTAAAAGAGTACCTATAAAAACAGATAAAAGAGTTGATAAAAAAGCTTGAAATAGGGTAAATTTTATGAGCCCTTGAACTCTACTGGTTATGAGTACAGATGAGAAGTTTTCAAATCCAGAATTTAAAAATAGTGTGTAAAAAATGCCAAAGGCTAAAAGTAGAAGTAAAAAAGAGATAAGACTTCCTGGTATTATAGAAAGTCTAAATCTCCAAATACTATTTGATAGCATTTAACCATTCATTTATGTATTTTTTTCTATTTTTTTCTAACTTTTCATCATCTATCAACAACATTTTTGAAGGGGTATATAAAGAGTCAAATCCCTTTGGTAAACCCTTTTTTGTTTTAACAACAGGGTATGACCAGTTTGTAGTAGGTATAATGTTTGCAAAAGTTTCACTCATAGTAAACTCTAAAAACTGTTTTGCTAATTTTTTATGTTTAGATGATTTTAGTATTGCAGAAACTTCTACCTGTCCATAGTGACCCTCTTTAAAATCAGCTGTTTTATAGTTTGTTTTTTTCTCTGCTATGATATGATAAGCGGGAGATGTTGTATATGAAAGAACCATATTTGCTTCACCTTTTAAGAACAGACCATAAGCTTCGGACCAGCCTTTTGTTACAGTAAGTATATGAGGAGAGAGTTTTTTCCAATACTCACCTGCTTTATCACCATATACTTTTTTTATCCATAGTAGCAATCCTAAACCTGGTGTTGAAGATCTTGGGTCTTGGATGATAATTTTGAAACTTTTTGGCATTTTTAAGAGTTCTTCAAATGAGTGTGGAATTTTTTTATCTCTATTTGTATCATAAACAAATGCAAAATAACCATAATCATAAGGAAGAAACTCATTATCAGTCCATTTAACAGGAAGAGATAGTTTAGAAGTATCAAGACCATGTTTCATAAAAAGGTTGGTTTTTCTAGCAATCCCAGCTGAGCTTTTATCTAATCCTAGAAGAATATCAGCTTTTGTATTTGCACCTTCAAGTTGGATTTTTCTTAGTGTTCCAATAGCACTTGAAGTTGAAACAAACTCCAAATTACAGTTACATACTTTTTCAAAAGCTTCTTTTACTTTGGGTGCAGGTCCCCAAGATGCAGTAAATGAATCATAAGTATATATAATCAAAGTTGGCTTATCAGTTTGTGCTTGAATCAATGTTGAAAACAGTAGTATGAAAAATAGTATTTTACGCATATAAGACTCCTTAATGTCTACGCCCGTATTATCGGGATCAGTTTTTTAGGGTTTTATCTCAGCCATATTAGGCACCCCTTAGGTAAGTTTGATTTTAACTATAATAATGTTAAAATCAACTAAAAGCATGGAGTTAACAATGACAATCACAAAGCAAGTGACATTTATAGCAAAAGATGATGGAATACAGAAGATGAAAGAGCTCTTATCAACGATGGTAGAAGCTTCAAAAGTAGAAGATGGATGTCTTTTTTATCATATATGTCAGTTAAAAAAAGAGCCTAAAAAGTTTATAGTTTTAGAGTCATGGAGAGATGAAGAAGCATTAGATGGGCATAAAGCTTCAGCTCACTATGCTTATTATAAGTCAAATTTTGAGCCATATTGTACTGAAAAATTTTCTGATGATTTAGAAGTGCTATGAAAAACTTGTGGAATGATATAAACCTAAGAGTTTTTACTTCTAATTTACTTGGCCAAAGTGATGAGCTTGTACTTCATGGAGGTGGGAATACTTCGGTAAAGATAGAAATTGATGGTGAAGAGATTTTGTTTGTAAAGGGTAGTGGTTGGGATTTAGTTTCCATTAAAGCAGAAGGTTTTGCTCCTGTGAAGATGAAAACTCTTTTAGAGATGGCAGAGTTAGATAGTTTAAGTGATACCGACATGGTAAACGGGCAAAAAGCTGCGATGATAGACAAATCTGCACCTAATCCTTCTGTTGAGGCTATACTACATGCTCTTATACCTTTTAAGGTTGTAGACCATACTCATGCAGATGCAGTTGTGACTATATCCAATTCAAAAGATGGACAAAAGCATATAAAAAATATCTACCCCGATTTTTTGGTAGTTCCTTATGTTATGCCAGGTTTTATTTTGGCTAAAACTATTTATGAGATGACACAAGATTTTGATTGGGTTACTTGTAAAGGTATAATTTTACATAATCATGGGATATTTACTTTTGATGATGATGCTAAAAAGTCATATGATAAGATGATAGATGCTGTAAGTTTAGCCGAGAAGTTTTTAGAAGAAAATGCAAATGTAGAGATAGAACCTTTAGATGTAAAGAAAAAGATAGATTTGGAAGAGCTAAAAGTTTTGATAGAGAAAGAGAAGGGTTATGAAATAACTCTACATGTAAACCAAACTTCACTCGCTCTTTTTTATGCTTCAAAAGATGATTTACCTAGTTTCGCAACACGTGGAGTATTGACTCCTGAGCATATTATAAGGACTAAAAGAGTTCCTTTGATAGTAGAAAATGAAAGTTTAGAGAGCTCTATAAAAAAATATATAAGAGAGTATGAAAAATACTTTAACGAGTTTAAAAAAGATGAAATTATGTTAAATCCAGCTCCAAACTATGCTGTCATAAAAGACTTTGGGGTAGTGACTTTTGGTAAAAATGAGAAAGAAGCAAAGATATTAAATGATATTATAGAACATACGATGTTGGCGGTTTTAAGGGCAGATAAGCTTGGCGGTTATAAGGGTATTAGTTTAAAAGATTGCTTTGAAATGGAGTATTGGGAACTAGAGCAAGCAAAGCTTAAAAAGTAATATATAAAGGGATAACTAGTTTATCCCCTTGCCTCTTTTATAGCGTTATATGCTTCGTTAAGATTTTGTGTTTTTTCTTGTGCAAATTTTAACATATCAGCTGGTAAGTTTTTACTTGCTATAGAATCATAATGATACTCTTTTACCAATCTTCTATAGTTTTTCTTTATAACATCCATACTATCTGTTGGCTCTGATTCTAATGTTTCATAGTATTTTGCTAAATTATTTGGAGATTGAGCAAAATTTGGTGGAGCTTGATTTGAACCTGAATAGCTTTGATATCTAAAGTTTGCACCACTTTGAAAACTTCCACTTGCTACCATTGCTAAACCAATAACAAGAAAAAAATTAAATGGGAAAAAGAGTATTCTTGGAGCAAAAATTAGCAATGCAATTCCAACAATTACTGTTCCAAAACAGACTCCTAGCCACAATATTTCTAAAAATATGCCAAATGCAATTATGCCAAAACCTAATATTTTTTGCATTATGATATCACATGCCCAACAAATTTAGAATAGTTATTTAGTATAAGTCCACCTCTTCTAAATCCAAGTCCACAAGCTTCATATGCATAAAAGATTCCAGCTTGGTAACTCTCACCATTTTTATCAGTAGGAAGTTCTACATATTCTTGATAAATTGGAGCAAAGTTTTCATACTGACCATCTTCTTGAGCTAGGACTTGATTTTGTTCATTTAAGATAACAGTGTTTGCACCTTCTCTACCAAAAACTCTTTTTTCAACTTGTTTTTTACCTTCTAGTGGTTTATAAGAAGTTTCTAAAAGTAGTGGGTGATTTGGATATAAATCCCAAAGTATTTTCATAAATGCTTTGCTTTGAAACATTAAAGTATAAGCAGGATTTAGTATAATCGCTTTTTGGTTATCCATAATCTCACTCAATAAAAGAGCTAAATTTCCTTCATCTATACCAATATTTTCCCAAGGTATAAGCTTAAACCAATACTCAAAGTTTTCATCTGCTTTAAAAACTCCCTCTTTTCCATCAAACTCTACTTCATCGGCAAATGCAAAATCAGTTTCAAAACCAGCTTCATTTGCTGCAGCTTGTAGTAGTTTGGTTGTATTTTCATCTTCTATACTCCCTTTTACACTTGAAAAAAGTATCTTCCATCCATCATATATATCTCCAAAATCTTTAGTATCGCCACTCATAACTACTAAACGTTTAAAATTTTCTTTTATAGCTTCATAAGTATTATTAAACTGGCTTCTCTCCTCCATACCATTGGCTTTAAGTAAAGCCCACTGCACTATGGCTGTTTCAAAAAGAGCTGTTGGAGTATCTGCATTAAACTCTATAAGTTTTATTGGTTTTCCATCAATTCCACCTGCTAAATCAAATCTTCCATATAGATGCCAATGTATATCATTTTCCCATGATTGTTTTACCATATCAACTAAGTTAAAAGGGATTCCTATCTCATGAAGTAAATTATTTTCTATAACATGTTCACCAGCTTCTACAAACATGTCATATAACTCGTTAGTAGCTTCATAATAAGCATCCGCTTCTTTTTGACTTACTATAACAAGCTCATCAGCAACATAAGGAGTTTTATCTTCATCAGTATGCCAGTAAAAACCTATGGATTCTAGAAACTCACTTGTTAGTGGATTGACTTTTTCTAAATTTAACATTTATCCACCAAACATAAATAGAGAACGTGATCTTGTTTTACTTTTAGTTCCAAAAAATCCACCACTTTTCTTTTTACTTGATTTTAATCCACCACTTCTAGCTTTTTTAAAACTATCTTTGCTTCTACTATATGCCTGTGGTGTTTTATAGTTTGTTCTTCTTTGTTGTTGATAGTTTTGGTTGTTAAAAAGTTTGTTTCCTATATAACTTCCCAGCATTGCTCCAGCTACACTTGAAAGTAAAATTGAGCCAAGCCCAGGAGCTCCCGTTGCCATAGATGGTTCAGTTAGAGATGAAGTTCCATTATCTATTTTTATAGCTTCTTGGGCTATTAATTTATCCATCTCTGCTTTTGAAAGCATTCTTTCAGTTCCATCTTTTTGACGTACTACAACTCTAGTTGTCGCACTTGGGTACTCTTCAACTATGGTATAGCCACCATTTTCCATCTGCTCAATTACTACAAATGCACCTTGTGCTTGAGAAGCTTTAGTAAAAGCATTATCATCACCTTTTTTTTCACAACCTTGCATACCAGCGATAACTAAAGCCCCAATACCACCAGCAATCACATAATCTGATATTTTTCTTATATATCTCATTTTTTTCCTATAATCTTTTTCAGTTTAATATCTTTTTTTATATATATTTCATCGTTACTTATCTTTACATGTAGATTTTTTCCTACTTGCTTTTGAACTTTTTTTGTTATCTTTTCTATTTTCTCTTTATCAAATTTTTTTCTATATAATCTATCTTTTAGTAGTTCCCAACCTTCAAAGGTTTCACACATTTGTTCTACTATATCTTCTTCTATCTCTACTTCTTCTAAAACATCAATAGGCTCACTTGATTCTAGTTTATTTCCTAAAGTAGGAACATTTACTAGAGTTAAGATAGTTTTTAACTGTTCATCTCTCTCTTTGTAAACTTGTTCAATTTCTCTTTTAGACTCTATTAACATTTTTTCTTTTTCTTTATAAAGTCTATCTCTATCATCTTCAAGTTTTGAATTTTTATGTTTTAGTTCTTCTATTTGAGTTTTTAACAGGTCAATATATTCACTATCCATTGTATTTGTTACTGCTGTTCGTTTTGGAAGTCTACCTTCCCTTTGTACTGTAGACGTTAGTAAAACATACTTTTTACCATTTTCCATAACACTCTCTAAACTACCACGTCTTAAGCGATTATAAATGGCTTCTTTACTAACACCAAGATACTTTGCCATTTCAATAACTGTTAGTTTTTTTTCCATAGAGAACTCCTTTTGCTAACATAGGTGTTATTATACATAAAAAGGGTAAATAGTAGAAGCATATGAGGAGATTACTCTCCTCATAATGTGATTATAGTCTAGACTCGTATCGTCTAAGCATATAAAGTTTCTTAAGCATCTTTTTACGAGCACTGATTTTTTGCTTTTTACGCTTTTCAGTACCTGTTTCAAAGAATCTTCTAGCACGAGTTTCAGTAACAACTAGGTTTCTGTCAACTTGTTTCTTGAACTTTCTATACGCTTCGTCGAAGGAGTCATTAGGATGTACCTTAATACCTGGCATCCGACCTCACCACCTTTCGGTTAAATTTAGGTTTGTATTATACCTAAAAACACTATACTTAACCTTAGACGATAAATACATAATATTTACTTGACTTTTTACGTCTAAAGAGTTATAATTTCAATAGTGATAAAAAGGTGACAAAATGAATATAGTTTTACTTAAAAGCAAGACTGATCGTGTTAACATTACAACTCAACAAGAGAGTATAATAAGATATGCTAGACTTAATGGTATAAGACTCGATACAACAGAGATAGAAGGTTCTGATGAGAGCTCTATTTTGGAAAATAGAAGTGAATTTAAAGGGTTTTTACGCTCTTTAAATTGTAATGATACTGTTTTGATATATGATTTATGGGTATTTAGTAATGATATTGGTGAAATAGTAAAAGTGCTAGAATGCCTTTTAACAAGAGATATCAATACTCATATATGTAGTCAAAATTTAACAATTGATGGAAATTCAACTCCATTGGAAGTATTGACTATATTATCAAACTTTAGAGAAAAAATTCTTGTTAAAAAACTAGAAAATTCTCAAGGAAGACCAAAAGGAAGAATGTCAAAGTCAAAATTTGATCCATATAGGGTACAAATTATTGAGCAATTAACAATTGGGCACTCTGTAAGTAAGATTTCTAGAACATTGGGGGTTAGTAGAACTTCACTAAAAGATTATATAAATTCACGTGGTTTGAAAGATTTAGTGGAAGCAAAAAAGGTACTTTTAGACAAAGAGCCTGTCAAAAAAGTAAAACAAATAGTAAATATAAAAAAAGAGTGTACTCTTATAAAAGGAAAGATATAAATGTCTACATGTAACAGCAATTGCTCAACACCATACTCAAAAAAGAGATATATAACCTATGGAATCTTAACTTTGATTTCTTTAGGTTTGCCATTTATTAAAATAGGAGGAAATCACTTTTTCCTTCTTAGTTTTGATAAAAAACAGCTTCACCTATTTTTTACAGCATTTGATATGCAAGAGCTTTATCTTATGCCATTTTTACTTATACTTTTATTTTTAGGTATATTTTTTATGACGACATTAGGAGGTCGTGTTTGGTGTGGTTGGACGTGTCCTCAAACCATATTTAGAGTTATCTATA
>CAZBPU010000039.1:0-15240 GCA_964493845.1 uncultured Sulfurospirillum sp. | reverse complement strand
CTTGCAAAAACAAAATCAACAGGACCTAGTGGTGCAAATGGTGGTGATTTAGGATGGTTTAATAAAAAGCAAATGGTTGGACCATTTAGTGAAGCTGCTTTTGGACAAGGAAAAGGCGAAGTTACAAAAACTCCTGTTAAAACTCAGTTTGGTTATCACGTAATCCTAACAGAAGATAAAAAAGGTGGAGAAAAAGTTAAATTTGAAGAAGCAAAAGTTCAGATTGAAAATGGTCTAAAAATGGAAAAATTTCGTAAAGATGTTTCAAAGAGAGCAAAAGATTTAAGAAAAAAAGCTAAAATAGTTATGAAATAGAAGGTACCTTATGTCATTATTTAATTTTGTGAAGCCAGGTGTTTTAAGTGGTAGTGATGTTACAAAAGTTTTTGAAATAGCAAAAAATAGTGCTTATGCACTTCCAGCTGTAAATGTTGTGAGTACAAGCTCTATTAATGCTGTTTTAGAGTCTGCAAAAAAAGTAAATTCACCAGTTATTGTTCAGTTTTCAAATGGTGGAGCACAGTTTTACGCTGGTAAAGGCCTAAATGGTGAAGATAGTGGCATTTTGGGAGCTATAAGTGGTGCTTTACATATTCATACAGTTGCAGAGGCTTATGGAGTACCAATTATACTCCATACTGACCATGCAGCGAGAAAGCTTCTTCCTTGGATAGATGCTCTTCTTGATGCTAGTGAAGCCCATTTTGAAAAAACTGGAAAACCTCTGTATAGTTCACACATGATAGATCTTTCTGAAGAGAGTTTAGAAGATAATATAAACACTTGTGTAGAGTATCATAAACGTATGAGTAAAATTGGTATGACATTGGAGATTGAACTTGGTTGTACTGGTGGTGAAGAAGATGGTGTAGATAATACTCATCTTGATAATTCAGCACTGTATACTCAGCCAGAAGATGTAGCTTATGCTTATGAAAAACTTATGGCTATTAGTCCAAACTTTACTATTGCCGCTTCTTTTGGAAATGTACATGGTGTATATAAACCAGGAAATGTCCATCTCACTCCAAAGATACTGGATAACTCTCAAAAATATATACAAGAGAAGTTTAATACAAGTGAAAAACCGGTAAATTTTGTTTTTCATGGTGGAAGTGGAAGTGAACTAAAAGATATAAGAGAAGCTATAGAGTATGGTGTTATAAAGATGAACATAGATACAGATACTCAATGGTCTTTTTGGGAAGGAACTAAAGATTATGCAAAGAAGTATGAATTATATTTGCAATCTCAAATAGGAAATCCAGAAGGTGAAGATAAGCCAAATAAAAAGTACTATGACCCAAGAAAATGGCTAAGAGCAGCTGAAGAGGCAACTATAGCTAGACTTGAACGTGCATTTGGTGATTTAAACTGTTTAAATAGGAACTAAATGATATTTGCTCCCTCCCCATTTGAAAAACGAACATTTAGGGGTAGGGAGATATTTGTGAAAAGAGATGATGTTTTACATGTAGACTTTTCAGGTAACAAAGCAAGAAAATTTCATTGGTTTTTAAATCAAGAGTTTTTAAATGTAAAAAGAGTTATTTCGTATGGTTCTAACCAATCAAATGCTATGTACTCACTTTCAGTGATGGCTCGTATGCGTGGTTGGGAGTTTATCTATTTTTGTAATCAAATACCAAGTTTTTTAAAAGAGAATCCAATAGGAAATTATAAGTATGCTTTAGAAAATGGTATGAAAATTTTTGAGAGTGAATATAGACAAGAAAATGCTTATATCTATACTGCTGATAGTGATTTGATTATAGAAGAGGGTGGTAGGCAAAAAGAGGCAGAATTTGGTGTAAAAGTTTTAGCTGAGGAGTTAAAAAAAGATATAGAGAAAGAAGGTATTCAAAATCCTTATATATATCTTCCCTCAGGAACAGGTACTACTGCACTATTTTTGCAAAAGAATTTACCTTTTAGAGTTTTTACATGTAGTACGGTTGGAAATGATGAGTATTTAAAAGAGCAGTTTGAAGAGATAAGTGAAGGTAATTTTCCTGCTATTTTAAGTTCTCAAAAAAAGTATCATTATGGTAAACTTTATAGAGAGTTGTATGAACTATGGCTTGAATTGAAAAAAGATATGGGTATTACATTTGATTTGATGTATGATCCAGTAGGATGGAAAAAGTTTCTTTTACATATAGATGAGATAGAAGGAACACCTATTTATATTCATCAAGGTGGAGTTATAGGAAATGAGTCGATGTTAGAAAGATATAAGAGGAAATATGAAACAGATTAATACTAAAGATAAAAATTTTAAACAAGATTTTAAAGAGTTACTAAAACGTGGGCATATGGATATGGACAACGTATCTAAAATAGTTTTAAACATAATATCTGAGATAAAAAAAGATGGTAATGATGCTCTAAAATCTCATATTGAAAAGTTTGATATGTGGAGACCTTCAAGTGATAAAGATTTAGAAATATCTTGTGAGTCTATGGAAAAAGCTTATGATGAATTAGATGAAAAACTTAAAAATGCTTTGCAACTTGCCTATGATCGAATAAAATCTTATCACCAAAAGCAGAAGCCAAACTCTTGGTTAGATTTTGAAGACAATGGTAATGTTTTAGGGCAAAAAGTAACACCAGTAGATAAAGCCGGTCTTTATATACCAGGAGGAAAAGCAGCATATCCTAGCTCACTACTTATGAATGCAATACCAGCAATAGTAGCAGGAGTAAAAGAGATAATAGTTTGTACTCCAGCACCTGCAAATGAGCTAAATTCTCTTCTTCTAGCAGCAATGCATCTATGTGGCATAAAAAAAGCATATAAAGTTGGTGGAGCAAGTGCAATTTCTGCTATGGCTTATGGTACGCAAACTATATCTAAAGTAGATGTGATAACAGGACCTGGTAATATTTTTGTAGCAACAGCAAAAAAACTTGTTTTTGGCGAAGTAAATATAGATATGATTGCAGGACCAAGTGAGATAGGAATACTTGCTGACGAGAGTGCAGATACAAACTTTTTAGCAATAGATTTACTAAGTCAAGCAGAACACGATGAGATGGCAAGTTCGATTTTGATAACTCCATCACAACGTATTGCTGATGAGACAAGTAAAAAAGTTTATGAATGGTTAGAAAAACTAGATAGAAAAAAGATAGCAATGAGCTCTATAAAAGAAAGAGGAGCTATCATAGTAACAAAGAATCTTGATGAAGCTTTAGATCTTATGAATGAAATAGCACCAGAGCATCTTGAAGTTATGACTGAACACCCTTTTGATTTGCTCCCTCGCATTAAGCACGCAGGGGCTATTTTTATGGGTAGGTATACTCCTGAGCCTATAGGTGACTATATTGCTGGACCAAATCATACTTTACCAACAGGAGGAACTGCAAAGTTTTATTCTCCACTTGGAGTAGAGAATTTTCTAAAAAAATCTTCTATAATAAGTATGAGTAAAGAGGGTATAAAAGAGATTGGTAAAGAGTGTGCTCTTTTAGCAAAAACAGAAGGTTTAGGAGCTCATGAAGCTTCTGTATTAGAGAGATTGAAGTAGGGAAAAAATATGAAAAAATTGTATGCACCTTGGGAAAAAGCTTTCAATAAAGTTTTAACCCCATTTGAGCACTTTTTACATGCTCAAACTACAACAGGATTAGTTTTAATGTTCATGACAGTAGTAGCATTGGTACTTGCCAATAGTCCATGGGCTGATATATATACTCACTTTTTTCATATAAAAGTAGATTTAACAGTAGGGTCATGGCAGCTTTCAAATACAATTCATCATTGGATAAATGATGGTCTTATGGCTATATTCTTTTTTCTAATAGGATTAGAGATTAAAAGAGAGATATTAGTAGGTGAATTATCAAATATAAAAGTAGCCATTTTACCTATACTTGCTGCTATTGGTGGTATGGTAATACCAGCACTAATATATATTGCAATCAATTTTGAAGGAGTTGGAGCATCTGGTTGGGGAATTCCAATGGCAACAGATATTGCATTTGCCATTGGTGCTTTAGTTCTTTTAGGTAAAAGAGTACCAACTACACTAGTAACATTTTTAGTAGCACTTGCTATTGTAGATGATCTTGGGGCGGTTTTAGTAATAGCTATATTTTATACAGATACTATCAATATGCTACCACTGTTTTTGGCAGGAGGTTCATTTTTAATTTTGTTGTTATTTAATCGTGTTGGTATTCATATGATTTTACCATACTTTGTAGTGGGTCTTCTGATGTGGTTTTTTATGTTAGAATCAGGAGTTCATGCAACAATAGCAGGTGTAATTGCTGCTATGGCGATTCCTTCAAAACCTAAATTTCATCCATCTGATTTTGTAAGTACTACAAAAGGATTACTTGATAAGTATGATAAGTATGAAGTTTGCGAAGATCATACAATGCATGAAAATCAAAAAGCAATATTACAAAATATAAAAGATAAAATTGATGCAGTAGGTACTCCAGCTTCAAGATTAGAAAATGACTTACATCTTATGGTTGCTTTAGTCATTATCCCTCTATTTGCCCTTGCAAATGCTGGAATTGTTATAGATTTTAGCTCTATAGGTTCAACTGTAATGCAGCCAGTATCTCTTGGAATTATCGGAGGACTAATACTTGGTAAAGTTATTGGTATTTTTGGAGTATCATGGATAGCAATCAAACTAAGAATTGCAAGGCTTCCAGAAGGAAGTACAATGAGCCAGATTTTTGGTGTTGCCTTTCTTGGAGGTATTGGTTTTACTATGTCTATTTTTGTAGCAGATTTAGCTTTTATAAATAATCCAGAACTTATTTTTCAAGCAAAAGTAGGTATTTTGGGAGCTTCACTTTTTGCAGGATTATTTGGTTTCTTTTGGTTAAAGTATATAGCAAAAACAGAAGAGTCAACTTTATAAAGTTGGCTCTTCTATAAAAGTACCTTGCATAAGATTGATAGGGATTTCTTTTAAGTTATCACTTTCATCTTTACTCTCTACAGCTGTTGCTATTACTTTAATATCTAATGACTTTATAAGTATGTTAAAAGACTCGTAAGAACTGTTTTTACCTTTATCATGCATATCTATATAAAAAGACTTATTTGCTTTTATATATGCTGGTTTTATATTTTGTAAGTAATTAAGATTTTTGTCTGTAATATTAAAGTTATCTATACCAAATTCATAATTATATTTTTGCAGTAACTTTCTAAATATTGTAAAGTTTTCTAAATTTTGTAATACAGCATGGTTACTTGATTCAAAAGATATATTGAGATTTACTGATGAAGATTTTTTAAATATCTCTTCAAGCCAATGAAGATTTTTAATATTTTTTATAAAATATGTGGCAATATTGATAGCTATGCTTGTTCCTCTATGAGCTAGTTTAAAAGCTAGAGTTATCACTTGTTTATCTACTTCATCTGTTAAGTTTAGTGTATTTAATATCGGCATAAAAACTCGTGCTGGATATATGGTTCCTTGTGAATCACTTATGCGCAAATATGCTTCATGATGATATATCTTTCCACTATTTTCTTTTACTGCTTGAAGTGCAAGTTTTATACCGTCTTTTTTTATAGCTTTTGTTATTAGTTTATGCCACTCTTCTTTACCTAGTTCCATAAATGGTTCATCATCTTTTATTTCATGAAAGTAAACGTTTGTTTCATTCTTCATTTTTGCACTAGAGAGTGCAAAATCAGCTCGAGAAAGTATATCTTTTTGTTTATCTTTTTCATTAAAGTAAGTTGCTCCACCATTTATGTAAAATGTAGGTACTTTTCTTAGTTCATTTGGAAGTGAATCATTTGCTTTCTTTAAAAATTTATTGATTATTTTTTTTGTTTCTTCATAGTCTGCTCTAGGTAGAATCATGGAAAATTCTGAATCTTTTAATCTTGTTACAACTCTCTCATCTATAGAGTTTGTAGTTTCATAAAATAGCTCGGCAAGTTTGTTTATATAGTTATTTAGTATTTTATACCCAACTATTTTTTTTGCTTCCGCAAAGTTATTTAAAACAAATATAACTAAAGTACCACTAGAGCTTTCATCTTGCTGGTTAAGTAAAGATGATAATCTAAGAGAGAAAAACTTTCTATTTCCCATACCTGTATCTTGGTCATTGTAAAGAAGGTCATTATATTTTTGCACAATAAGTGCTTCATGTTCAAATATCTCTTTTACTTTTATAACCATTTTGTTCATAGCTAATACTACATTTTTAAATTCTATTGTAAAAGGAACAGTATCTTGAATGATGAAATCATTATTAGTGATTGCCATAGCTTGTTTTTCTACACCGCTTAATGATTTTAGTACAAATTTTAATACAATATAGAGAATAGAGAGAACAATCAATATTAAAATAGAAAAAGTTTTTAAAATATCTATAAATATGTTCCAAAGTTGCATATATGCATAACCACTATGTAGTTTTACACTAAGTACACCATATGGTATCCAGCCATTTGAAATTTGACTTTTTGCTATTGGTACTTCTAATTTTACGCTATTTAAAAACCAATTAGGTATATTTTTTACTTTTAAAATATTTTTATTTTCTATTATGGTATTGCCTTCCATATCTTTTAGTGAGATTGATTCATAGTAACCTCTATCAAAGATAGCATTTATCATAGTCTCCATAGTTGATATGTCATTGTCTTTTTTTGGTATATTCATACTCAATGAGAGTCCTAGTGAAGTTGCTGTGTCTTCTGAGGATGTATATAATTGGTTTTGTATAAATTGATTGGCTGAGTTAAAATTTAGGTACATTACTGAACCTATTATTAGTATAATAAATATTGAAAATATTATGGTTATCTGTTTAAAAAGTGTCATATCTTATTCCTTTTTATATCTTGTAATAGTTTTGTCCATTTTTTGTTTTTTTCTAAACCTGATGGAACTTTTTTTCCTAAGCCTTGCTGTTTTGCTAGGTACAGTGAATCACCATTGAAACTATATATTGGTATCAAGTCTGGACGTTTGGTAGCTGGTAGTATTCGTTTATCGTAGTTGTCTAAAACTAAAGGGATGCTCTTTTTTGTTTCAAAGTATGTTAAAACCATATGTGCTATTTTTTGTTTTGTTGCTTTAACATACGAGAGATACATCTTACTTGTAGGCACTCCAAGTTGCTTTAATGTAAAGTATTTTGCAGTTGCATAATCTTCACAATCACCTCTATCTTTACCTAAAAACTCCATTCTTGTAGCCCAATAATCTTTGACTCCCCAAGTTTTCATATCTGATTGATATCTAACTTGATTAAAAAATTGGTTAACTCGTATGAGTTTTTCTGTTTCTGTTTTATTTTTTAGTGAGTTCATAAGTTTTACAAGAGATTCAACTCTTCTTTTAGCAAAAAGACCATATTTTTCTTCTACTTTTGTTATGGTTTTCTTATCTATGAAAAAATCATCGTTACCGGCATATATTATGCTTAAAAATAGAAACAATACAGGTAATAATAAAATAGTGATTTTAAGGTTTTTTTTCATAATCCATTATTTTATCACAATTATGTTCGTTTTAAATAAAACTCTTTTTTAAACTCAGCAAATTTTCCTTTCAATATAGCTTCTCTCATTTGTCTCATAAGAGTTAAATAGTAGTGTAAGTTATGCAATGATGCAAGCCTGAAATACGTAAGTTCACGAGCACGAAATAGGTGTGACATATACCCTCTAGAGTAGTTTTTACACGCATGACAATCACACTCTGGGTCTATTGGATTGTCATCAAGTTTAAATTTAGATGCTTTTATATTTATCTTTCCAAAAGAGGTAAAAAGTGTTCCATTCCTTGCATTTCTAGTTGGCATTACACAATCAAACATATCTACACCACGTTCAACATTTTCCACTAAATCTTCGGGTGTTCCAACGCCCATAAGATAACGAGGTTTATCTTGAGGCATAAACTGTGTTGTCCACTCTACTGTATCGTACATGTCTTGGTTTGCCTCACCAACACTAAGTCCACCAATAGCATAACCATCATAATCTTCTAAAGCACATAACTCTTTTGCTGATTTTTCTCTAAACTCTTTATCCGTACCACCTTGAATAATAGCAAATATATTTTGTTCTAGTCCGATACCTCTCTTTTTTTGTTCCAGATGATACTCTATTGCTCTTTTTGCCCAATCTGTTGTTCGTTCAATAGAGAGAGCTATTCTTTCACGAGTTGCTGGTAGAGCTACCAAATCATCTAAAATCATCATGATATCAGAGTTTAAATTATATTGAATATCTAAAACACTTTTGGGTGTAAAGTAGTGTTTACTCCCGTCTATATGGCTTTTAAACATGATACCATCTTTATCTGCTTTGCTTATATCACTTAGGCTAAAAGCCTGAAAACCACCACTATCAGTTAAAAAACTATTTGGAAACTTTGTAAAACCATGAAGCCCTCCAAAATGTTTTACTACTTTATCATTTGGTCTTAAGTATAGGTGGTATGTGTTACCTAAAATTATTTTTGCACCTAACTCTTCATGCATGTCTTTTGCATCTAAACTTTTGACACTTCCGGCAGTTCCTACGGGCATAAAAACTGGAGTTTGTATTGTACTATGAGCTGTTGTTATAGTTGCTGCTCGTGCATTTCCATCTCTCTTATCTATTTTAAATCTCATTTTGCTATAATATCCTTTAATAATCTATGGAGAACGAATGAAAAAAATTCTTATAATCGCTGATGGTATTTTAGCAAAACATTTTTTAGAAAGAGTTATAAATAGCACAAGTAATGATAATTCTTATGATGTTGTCACTTATAGAGATAAAACTGTGCCATCTAAAAAGTTAGATAATTTTACTTTTTATAATTTTGACCCAACAAGTTTTCAAAAACTATCGCCACTTTTAAACCGTGATTATTATCAGATAATGATAATTGTTTCAAAGAAGATGGATGCTATGGGAACATATGACAATATTCGTACAGTAAGTAAAGAAGTTCAAGTAGTTCTTTTGGATAGATGGGAGCTAAATATAGATGATAATAGATTAGAGATTTTAGGCTCTCGTGATGTTCTTAGCTCTCGTTTTGTAGATTTTTTACCAAATATGCCTGTAATAGCTCAAAATGTTGGTTTGGGTGCAGGTGAAATAATGGAGATAAGAGTTCCCATAGGTAGCTCTTATGTTTATCGTCATCTTGCTTCTATAGTACAAAAAAAGTGGAAGATATCAGGTATATATCGTGCAAACTCTCTTATACTTCCAAGACCTACTCTTATGATACAGCCTAATGATGTTCTTTTGGTTATTGGTGACCCTATTGTTTTGCAAAGTGTACATAAAAGTATAAAAAGGGAGTTGGGACAGTTTCCTGCACCATTTGGAAGTAGTATATATTGTTTGGTAGATATGTTAGATATGAGTTCTCGTGAAGTAGATAAACTCGTCAATGATGCACTACTTTTACACTCAAATATAAGTAGTATGAAGTTACATGTAAAGATTGTAAATCCGACTTACTCAAACTCTTTTGAAAAACTAAAAAGTTATAACAATAAACATATAAGTATAGAGATAGATTACTATAATAGAGATGTAAATAGTGTTATGAAAGAGGATTTAGAAGAGAAAGATATAGGTCTTATAGTCGTATCCAATAGGTTTTTTATAGAAAATATACCTCTTTTGTATAAGTCAAAATTACCAGTTTTTAAGATAGGTGCTTGGGGCTTTTCAAGTTTGAGTGAAGGTATTGTATTGAGTAGCAACTCTGAAGATATAGAAAAAGAGTCAGCTGTTATATTTGATATATCAGCACAACTTGATTTGGAGATAAAGCTATATAATTTTAATCCAGATAATTCAACAGAAAAAAACTCTTTAGCAGAACATTTTGATAATCTATCAAAACTTTTTAATCAAAATGTTGAGATAGTTCATACAAAGAAAAACCCACTTATAAAGCTTAGAAATAGAGATGATATCTTACAATTCGTACCCTTTAATAGTAAGATAGTAGATTCAAATCTATTTTCACTTTTTTCAACAGATATGGAGCGATTGTATTTTAAACTTTCAGACTCATATCAGTTATTTATCCCAATGCAGGCAGAATAAAATGAAATATACAGTAAATTTAAAAGAAAAATCTTATACAGTTTTTATAGACGAGTTAGAAAAAATTGAGTTAGATACTAAAGTAACAGTAGTAACAAATCCAACAGTAAGTGCTTTGCATTTAGAAACACTTCTAAGCAAGATAGATGCTCGTGAATGTCATGTGATTACAGTTCCAGATGGAGAGAAGTATAAAAACTTTGATACTCTAAATCAAATTTTAGAAGAGTGTTTTAAGTATAGACTTGATAGAAAATCAGTTTTGATTGCTCTTGGTGGTGGTGTTATCGGTGATATGACAGGTTTTGCGGCTTCTATATATCAAAGAGGTATAGATTTTATTCAAGTTCCCACAACATTGTTGTCACAAGTTGATGCTAGTGTTGGAGGAAAAACAGGGATAAACAATAAATACGGTAAAAACTTAGTAGGCTCTTTTTGGCAACCTCGTGCTGTTTATTGTGAAACAGCTTTTTTGAAAACACTTCCAAAAAGAGAGTTTAGTGCAGGAGTTGCTGAAGTTATTAAAATGGCAGTTACTTTTGATAAAGATTTCTTTGAGTGGCTGGAAAATAACTCTTTACATGTAGAAGATAATTTACAATATGCTATAAAAGAGTGTGTTAAAATCAAAGCTGATGTTGTAAGTAGAGATGAGAGAGAAAACGGTATAAGAGCTGTTTTAAATTATGGGCACACCTTTGCTCATGTTATAGAAAATGAGACTAAATATAGTAAGTATTTACATGGTGAAGCTGTGGCTATTGGTATGGTTATGGCAAATAAATTAGCACAAAAGCTTAATTTGTTTACTGAAGAAGAGAGAACAAGAGTAGAAAAACTTTTATGTAAGTATGAACTACCAACAACTTATGAGATAAAATCTATTGATAAATTTTATGAAGCTTTTTTCTTAGATAAAAAGAGTTTTAATCATAAGATTAAGTTTATATTACCAAATGGTATAGGTGATTTTTCTGTTCGTGATGATGTAGAAAAAGAGTTGATTTTTTGATGAAAAAAGTATATTTTAAAACATTTGGATGTCGAACAAATATCTACGATACTCAGATAATGATACAGAATTTAAAAGACTTTGAAGTTACTAAAGATGAAAAAGATGCTGATGTAATAGTAGTTAACTCATGTACTGTTACAAATGGGGCTGATAGTGGAGTTAGAAGTTATATAAATGGTGCCAATAAAAGAGGCGCCAAAGTTATTTTAGCTGGTTGTGGAGCTTTTTCTAAAGGAGAAGACCTTTTTAAAGACAAAAAAGTTTTTGGTGTTATGGGGCACTCTGAAAAAGAGAATATCAATAAACTGTTAAATGAAAAAACACGATTTGTTGAGATGGGAGATTTGAACTCACTAGAAAAAACAATAGTAAGTGATTATCTAGGGAAAAGTAAAGCATTTTTAAAGATACAAGAGGGGTGTAATTTTAGATGTTCATACTGTATAATCCCTTATGTTCGTGGAGATGCCAGAAGTCAAGATGAAGAGCTCATACTAGAACAAGTTCGTAAACTTGCTTTCAATGGTTATGGTGAGTTTGTATTGACAGGTACAAATATAGGTAGTTATGGACAAGATAAAAGAAGTAGTCTTGGAAATTTAGTCAAAAGAATCTCTCAAATTAGGGGTGTAAGACGAATAAGGCTTGGAAGTATTGAGCCTATTCAGATAGATGATAGTTTTAGAGAGATTTTAGGTGAGCCGTGGTTGGAAAAACACTTGCATTTGGCACTTCAGCATACAAATGAAGAGATGTTAAAACTTATGCGTAGAAGGAACAATGTAAAACGAGATTTAGAGCTGTTTGAAGAGCTTAACTCTCTTGGATATGCATTGGGTACGGATTTTATTACAGGGCACCCTGGAGAGAGTGAAGAGGTTTGGCATGAAGCTTATAAAACTCTAAAAAGATTTCCATTGACGCATATACACTCTTTTGTTTATTCAAAACGAGATGGAACACCAAGTGCATCTATGAAACCAGAGGTTAGAGGAGATGTTGCTAAACAGAGATTAAAAGATATAGAAGCTTTGGTTAGAGAAAAAAATTATGAATTTAGAAAAAAGTATAAAGTTCCTTTGGAGATTTTAGTTGAAGAGAAAAAAGACGGTTTTTTTGTAGGAGCTGACCAATTTTATAATAAAATATATATAAAATCAGATAGAGACATACTAAAAGAGTGGGTTACGATAGATGACTATGAGGTGAAAGAAGAGGGTAATTATGCTAAATTTCAAATCTAAAAAACTAATGGTTTCTTTGATGGCTTTGTCTATCATTGTTTTACTTGTTTTAGTAGCTCTTTTAAGAGATGATACTAAAGTGATTGATTTTAAAATGTACGAGACACTTTTAAAAACAGATAGTATAAAAAAGGCTCAAATAGATGTTGATGAAGTTATTTTATATACGGTTGATGGAAAATATAGTATTGTAAAAGATGGTATAGATATAAAAGAGCTTTTGAAAAATATTCCTGTTGAAACTATAAAAGAAAACCCAATTATAAGAGATTTGATTGTTATAGGGCTATTTTTTCTTATGATTTTTGCATTAGTCATTTATGGTAGAAAAAAACGTGAAATTGATTTGAAAAAAGAGCAAGAAGAGAAGTATAGTGCTTATGCAAATGCTGGATTTACTCAGACAATTATAAAACCAACAACTTCAAAGTATAAATTTTCAGATATTGCTGGAATAAATGAAGTAAAAGAAGAACTTCAAGAGATAGTAGATTTTCTAAAAAGCTCAGAAAAATATAAGAAGATGGGAATTACTCTTCCAAGAGGAGTTTTATTAGTAGGTCCTCCAGGGGTTGGAAAAACACTTATAGCAAAAGCAGTTGCTGGTGAAGCTGAAGTTCCATTTTTTTATCAAAGTGGTGCTAGTTTTGTTCAGATTTATGTAGGTATGGGAGCAAAAAGAGTACGTGAGCTTTTTTCTTATGCAAAAGCAAATGCACCCTCAATTATCTTTATTGATGAGATAGATGCAGTTGGAAAAGCAAGAGGTGGCATGAGAAATGATGAAAGAGAATCAACTTTAAATGAACTTCTTACTCAAATGGATGGCTTTGAAGATAGTAGTGGAGTTATTGTTATTGGAGCGACCAATAAGATAGATGTTATAGATGAAGCACTTTTACGTTCAGGACGTTTTGACAGACGTGTTTTTATTCCTATGCCTGATATTGCTGATAGAATTAAGATACTTAGTATTTATCTTAAAGGCAAGCCATTTGAGGGAGATGTTAAAAAAATAGCAAAAATGAGTGTTGGTTTTAGTGGAGCAGCACTTGCAACACTTGTTAATGAAGCAGCTATAAATGCTCTAAGAGAAGATAGAGAAATTATAAATGAAGAAGATTTTATGGCTGTTCGTCAAAAAGTTCTTTTAGGAAAAAGAAAAGTACTGAATTTTTCAGATGAAGAGAAAGAGATACAATCACACTATCAAGCTGCGAAAGCTCTGTGTGCATATTGGTTTGATATTGATTTTGATAAGATTACTATAGTAAATGATAGATTGAAAGATTTGGATTTAGAGATTGAGTCAAAAACTCAAATGTTTTCTAAGATAAAAGTATATCTTGCAGGTATTGCTATAACTAAGATAAAGTACAATGAAACCTTTTCAAACTCAACAGAAGATTTACTTCGAGCAAGAGAAATAGCTAAAAATATGAGTGAACTTTATGGTATGGGAAGAGGGTTAGTACCTTATCCTGATGATGTAGCAATTATCCTAAATGAAGCAAAAGATGAAGTAGAGAAGTTTTTACTTGGTATGAACTCACCACTTGAAATAATTTCAAAAAAACTTTTTGAAAATGAGAGTATAAGTAAAATACAAATCAAAGAGATAGTAGATGAGATATTTTAGTGGTTTTTGTTTAGAGAAAGAGAGTAAACTTTTTGAAGAGTTTACATGTAGAGGTGATTTTTGTGTTGTAGGATTTAGCTACGGAGCACAAAAGGCACTTGAGTATGCTTTTACATGTAAAGAACGAATTGATAAGCTTCAGTTGATTTCACCAGCATTTTTCATGGATAAAAATGTGAAATATAAAAAACTACAGACTATTAGTTTTAGAAAAGATTCTGATTTGTATTGTAAAAATTTTTTGGAAAATGTTTCATCTGAAGATTTGTCAAAGTATTTCAAAAAGGGTAATTTAGAAGAGTTAAATGAACTTCTGTTTTATGAGTGGGATAAGGCTAAGATACAAAAATTAAAAGATAGAGGTATTGAGATAGAAGTCTATCTTGGAGAAAAAGATAAGATTATAAACCCAGAAGAAGCAAAGAACTTTTTTCAAGAATTTGCTACAATATATTATATAAAAGACAAAGGACATATTATCTGACTTTATGTACCATCTATACTTTTAGATGGTTTATCTTTGCCCTTAGTGTGAGGCAGTGTATTGAAATCCTAGCCTTAGCTAAGATAAAATACTCTAACGAAGCAATAAGGGCAAAGATAAACCACCCTTTGGGTAAAAGCATAAGATATCAACTGCTTCGTTAAGTTCGCTCACCTTAGCTAAGGCTAGGCTTTCTCAAACTTGCCTCACACTTGACATCTTATGCTTTTATCTAAAAATACAGATGGTACATAAGGACAGATTTATGATTAAAATAGGCATATTAACACTTTCAGATAGAGCTAGTGCAGGTATTTATGAAGATTTATCAGGTAAGGCAATTATAGCAACTATGAATGAATACTTAACAAGTGAGTGGGAACCAGTTTATGAGGTTATTCCTGATGATAGAGAGCTTATAGAAGAGGCTTTAAAAGATATGGCAGATACTCATGGATGTTGTTTGATTGTTACAACTGGTGGTACTGGCCCTGACCCTAAAGATTTAACTCCAGAAGCTACTGAAGCTGTATGTGACAGAATGATGCCAGGTTTTGGTGAGCTTATGCGTCAAGTTAGTCTGCAGTATGTTCCAACAGCAATTCTTTCACGTCAAACTGCTGGGATTCGTGGTAAGAGTTTGATTATCAATCTTCCTGGTAAACCAAAATCAATAAGAGAGTGTTTAGATGCAGTTTTTCCTGCTGTTCCTTATTGTATTGATTTAATTCATGGACCATATTTAGAGTGCAATGAAGAGGTTATAAAACCTTTTAGACC
>CAZBPU010000038.1:2906-15426 GCA_964493845.1 uncultured Sulfurospirillum sp. | reverse complement strand
CAAATGTATATTAATCAATATCAAAATTTACTTTTGAACCTAGAAAGACATAAAAGATTATTAAAAAAAGATATGGTTTCAAAGTATGATGTAGAAAATCTTGAACTAGCAGAGAAAAACTTAAAAGCAATGGTTGCAATCTCTAAAAAACAGATAGATCAAGCAAAAGCAAAACTGCAAGAAGTTTTAAATCAGTATAAATACCTTAAAATCACAGCTCCAAATGATGCAGTTGTTATAGCAAAAAATATAAAAGTAGGTGAAATGGCAATGCCTGGTATGCCAGCATTTGTTCTTTCAGATTTGAGCAATTTAAAAATATCTACTGAAATTTCAGAGAGTAATTTAGCTACTATAAAAGTTGGACAAAAGGTTGATTATGAAATTCCTTCACTAGGTATAAAAGGTGAGGGGAGTATAGATTCAATCATACCAAGTTCAAATCCTATGACACATACTTTTAAACTTAAAGTAGATTTTAAATCAAAAAGCAAAAATATATATCCTGGTATGTATGCTGTTGTAAAAGTGAAGTAGGAGTTTTTATGCAAAAGAAAAGCGAATACGAAATCACGGATGTTGCAGGGAAATTAGCAAAAGGTTTTTTGCACAATCCTTTAACACCACTTTTGGGAGTTTTTTTAATTCTTCTTGGTTATATAGCACTTCACATAACACCAAGAGAAGAAGACCCTCAAATAGCGATTAGTGGTGGAACTATTATGGTTATGTTGCCTGGCGCAACTCCTAAAGAGATTGATAATATCATATTAAGACCTTTGGAAAGAAGAATTAAAGAGATTAAGGGCGTTGAAAATATATATGGTTTTGCTGCCCAGAGTGTTGGTATAGTTAATGTTATGTATTATATTGGTGAAAATCGTGAAGAATCAAACCTAAAACTATATGACAAAGTTATGCAAAATATGGATCAAATGCCAAAAGGAGTTATGCAGCCACTTGTAAAACCATTTGATATAGACATTGATATTCCTATTGTATCTATCTCATTTTACTCTAAAGATGAGAGTAAAACTAATCAGATAGCATTGTATCAAAGAGTAAAAGAGATTCAAGATAGATTAAATCAGATAGAAAATGTAGCAAAAAGTGAGATAAAAGGTGGACGCAAACAACAGTTTAATATAGAAGTAGATTTAGAAAAGCTTTCAGGCTATCATCTCTCTATGGGACAAATTGTTAAAGCTCTTAAGTCACTTGCTGTTCAAGTTCCTGATATAAAAAACAGAACAAAAGATGGACAATTGGTTGTGTTTGGCATCAAAAATGCAATTGAGAGTGTTAAAGATGTAAATGACTTGATAATTGCTCAGTATATGGGCTCTCCTATATATCTAAGAAATATTGCAAAAGTTTCGTCAGGGGAGGATATTCAAAATCATAAAAAGGTAGAAATAACATATAAAGACAAAGATAAGTTTGTGCCAAATCAAGAAGCAGTTACTTTGAGTTTATCAAAGCTAAGAGGAACAAATGCCGTGTTTATTGCTGAAGATATTATAAAATCTATTGAAGAGATAGCTCCAAAATTAGAAAAAGATGGCATAGGATTTATCATATCTAGAAATTATGGAAAAAGAGCGGATGAAGCTGTAAATGAGCTTGTATTCCATTTGCTAATTTCTATTGTTATAATTGCAGTTTTATTGGTTTTTGTACTTGGCTGGAGAGAATCTTTAATCGTAACTTTTACAGTTCCAGCTATATTGGCTGTTACAATTTTTGTAGCGTATATGACCGATCAAACTGTTAACAGAATTACACTGTTTGCTTTTTTGCTTAGTTTAGGATTGCTAGTTGATGCTGCTATTATTGTTATTGAAAATATACATAGGCATCTTCATTCACATGACTCAATAGATAAGAGTATGGATGAGATTGTAGTAGAAGCAACAGATGAGATTGGAGCTCCTACAAATATAGCAACGCTTGCTATTATATTGACAATGGTTCCTATGGCATTTGTTGGGCAGATGATGGGTGAGTTTATGAAACCAATCCCTGCAAATGTACCAGTGGCTCTGTTTGCTTCATTAGTAGTTGCATATATTTTTACTCCATACATGGCTAAGAGATTATTGAAAAAACCAAAAATGCACCATCATAAAAAAACAAATAGCGAAGTTAAAAAGGAAGAAAAATGAAAAGATTAGAGTCATTCATATTTTCTATAATAAATAGTAAAGTTAAAAAAACGTTAGTTCTTCTTATAACAATTTTGGCATTTGTTGGTTCTATTATGATGTTCCCATCAAAGCTAGTTTTAGCAAAGATGTTGCCAGGAAAGAGTGATAATACATTTACTCTATATGTTGATGCCCCAGTAGGTAGTTCTTATATTGAGACTGCAAAAATATCAACATGTATAACAGATATATTAAAAAAAGAGAAAAATGTTACAGATATGGAAGTTTTTAGCGGTATGGGTTCTCCTCTTGATTATGCAGGACTTGTTAAAGGTTCTGGTATGAAGATGGGTGAAAATGTTGCTGAGATAGTTGTAAACCTTACAGATAAACACACAAGAGATGAAAGTTCTTTTAACATGGTGCATAGATTAAGACCAGTTATTCAAGGAACATGTGAAAAGATAAAAAAAGGGACTTCTATAAAGATGGTGGAACAGCCAGCTGGACCGCCTACTCTTGCAGCAATTGTTGTTGAGCTTTATGGTGACAATGCAAAAGAGTTACGAAAACTTTCCCATATAATAAAGTCAATTTTATCATCAACTGACGGGTTGGTTGATGTAGATATTATGCAAGATGAAATATATAAAAAGTTTCAACTTGTTATAAATAAAGAAAAATTAATAAAATCAGGTTTGAGTATAAAACAAGCAAACCAGATACTTTATCTCTCTTTTGAAGGTATGCAAATAGCTGTCAAAAATAGTGAAAATTCTTTAGAACAAATTCCTCTGTTTTTAGTTTTAAGCGATAAAACTAAGAATTTATCTTCTTTTTCAAAGTATGCTTTACAAAAAAAGCTATCTTCTTTGAAGCTGATGAATAAAAAAGGTATGATGATACCTCTCAATGAGATTGTAACTATTAACGAAGTAGATTCAAACCCAATCATAATGAGTAAAAACTTGAAAAAGATGGTTAATATAACTGCTGAAACAGATTTGGTTTCTCAAGTGTATCCTCTCTTGGATGCAAGAAGCAAGATCAAAGAGACTTTGTCGAAAGAGTACAAAGTAGAGTCATCTCATCTTTTTGATTTTAAACTTACAAATAAAAAAAGTGGTGAAGTATTTGATTTGGTTTGGGATGGAGAGATGAAAGTAAGCATGGATACTTTTAGAGATTTGGGAGCTGCTTTTATTTCGGCACTTATTCTTATCTTTTTGCTTATGGTTATTTATTATAAAAGTTTTGCTATTAGTGGGATTATACTTTTAGGTAGTTTTCTCTCTATCATAGGAGTTATTGTAGGGCATTGGATTATGAATATTTTTACAGTCGATACATTTTTCTTAACATCAACTTCTCTTATTGGATTTATTGCACTTATGGGGATTAGTTCAAGAAACTCACTTCTTCTTATAGATTTTGCAAAGTCATTGATAAAAGATAAACATATGGAGAAAAAAGAGGCAATAGCAATAGCAACAGCAACTAGAGCAAAACCTATATTCTTAACGGCAGCTGCGATTATGCTTGCAAGTACACTTTTGGCAAGTGATCCTATATTTGGTGGACTAGGAGTTGCTCTGATATTTGGTACAGTTGTAGCGGTGATTGTATCTTTAATATTTGTTCCAGTTTTGATGGATAATACAAAAGCAATCTAAATTACAGAGGGTACATAGTACCCTCTAATTATCTAACTAACAATAGTCTTTTTCTTGAAAATATTTTTATATGTTTGTAGAACATTATATATTTTTTAACCGATTCTATTCTTCTATATTTTTTATCATTTAAAACAATAAAAATTTCTTCTAATGCTCTTTTTTCTTCTTTACTTATATTTGCCACATATTGCCCTTATATATTTTATTAAAAATATTATACTTTAAAACTTATTAATTATACGTTAAACTAGACATAACTAAATAATAAACAGTTATTATATACATTATAATTTATATAACATAATTTTTATAACTTATTAATATATATATTATGTTTATTATATACGGTAAAACGTATAAATAATCTTGTAATGTTATTTTAGATATAATCAATAAAAATTTTAGGAGTATTTATGGCAACAGTAGGAATGAGCGATCTTAAAAAAGGTTTGAAAATAGAACTAAATGGAACACCTTTTAAAATAGTTGAATATCAACATGTAAAACCAGGAAAAGGTGCAGCATTTGTAAGATGTAAAATTAAATCATATGCAAATGGAAAAGTGATTGAAAAAACTTTTCATGCTGGAGATAAGTGTGAAAAACCTGACCTTGAAGATAAAACAATGCAATATTTATATGATGATGGTGAAATGCTACAGTTTATGGATACTGTAACTTATGACCAAATTGGTTTGACTTATGACCAAGTAGGTGATGTAGCAAAGTGGATTGTAGATGGAATGAATGTTGAGATGCTTTTTCATAATGGAAAACCAATAGGTGTTGATGCTCCAGCAGTAGTTGAACTTAAAATTGTTGAAACTCCACCAAATTTTAAAGGTGATTCACAAGGTGGTAAAAAACCAGCAACATTGGAGAGTGGTGCAGTTGTTCAAGTACCTTTTCATGTTCTTGAAGGCTCTGTAATTAGAGTGGATACAGTAAAAGGCGAGTATTTAGAAAAAGTAAAATAGTCTACATTTAAGGTTTGTTGTGTTACTGAAAGATTTTTACAAAAAAAAAGATGATAAAGTTGATTTAGATGTAACTTTGCAATATGTTATTGATAAAATGCATAAAAATTGTTTGCATTATATGGTTATATTAGATTCTAAGCAGTTTCCAATAGGAATATTAACAGAGCGTGATATACTTTCTTTGTACAATGAAGGTGTAGATTTTGGCATAACGAAGGCATATGAAAAGGCTACAAAAGGGCTTATAAAAGCTCATACCAATAGAGAATTAGAGTATGCGTTAAATTTCATGGTAGACCATAATATAAGACGTGTTATAGTTGTAGATGAAAAAGATAAATTTTTAGGAGTTGTAGAACAAGAAGAGATAATTTTTGAGTTTGAAGCAAAAAACACTAAATGTGATTTTAAAATATTTGAAGTACTTCTTAGTGACTTTAAAGCATTAGGAGTTGATAAAGATAGTTCTTTAGAAGATACTCTTCAACTTATGAAATTAAAAAACTTTGGCTCTATCTTAATTACTCACAATGGAGAGTCTATAGGAATACTAACTGAAACTGATATCTTAAAACTTGCAAAAGACAATATAGATAAGAACCAAAAAGTAGAATATTTCATGCATTCTCCTATTTTTAAAGTTTCTATGACAGCATCAATGCAAGAGTGTATTGAACTAATGAGAACAAAGAAAATACGAAGAATTATTGTAGAAGAAATTGATAATAATGGAAAAAAGATAGACTATATAATAACTTCCAAAGATATATTAAATAATTTACAAGGTAATTACTCTAAGTTTTTAGAAACTAAGTTAAAATCTCAACGAGCTACTTTTGAAAATTTAGAAGATTTAGTTATAGAAGTATATGATTTTGAGGATTCTCAGGTAATTAGTTGGGCAAATAGATCAGCAAAAGAGAAGTTAAACATAAATATAGATGACTCTATAAAAAATATACTACCTCTAAATATTGTTGATGAATTATTAAAAAAATTAATAAAAAAAGATAATTTTTTTAAAGAAAAAGTTGAAATAAACAATAGACTTTATCGTCTTAGTGCTAGTAGTGTTAATATGTTTGGAACAAAAATAATAAAAATACTACTTAGTGATTTTACTGAACTATATTTGCTTAATAGAAAACTTAATGAACAAGTAAATATTATGAGTGATTCTATGAATGAGCAAGAATCAATGCAATATGAGATATTAAATCAACACTCAATTGGTATTGGGTATATCGCTATTGATGGTGAAATTTTATTTGTAAATAATTATATATTAGATTTATTAGGGTATACACAAGAAGAGTTACTTGGTAAAAATATACTTGACATTACTTATGAAGATGATAAAGATCTAACGTTGATTAACAAACCAGTGACAAATTCTTCACAAATAAATGTTGAAAAAAGATACATACATAAAGATGGTCATCTTGTTTGGGTTCATGTTACATTGTCAACTTCTGAGGGTAAAGATGGAAAACCTCAGTATATTATAGGTTTTATAAAAGATATAAGAGAGAGAAAAGAGAATGAAAAGAGATTAAAATTGGCTTCAAAAGTATTTGATAATACAAATGAAGGTATAGTTATAGCAGATAGAAGATTAAAATTACAAGCAGTAAATGGAGCTTTTTGTGATATCTCTGGTTATTCAAAAGAAGAGATTATATTTAAAAATGTATTTTTCTTACGTTCAGATCAGCATGATGAAGAATTTTATAAAACTATGTGGCACTCGATTAAAAAAGATGGCTATTGGAAAGGAGAGATGTGGGGTATTAGAAAAAATGGAGAGAGATTCCCACAGTGGCTCAATATAAGTACAATAAAAGATGATAAAGGTCATATTATAAACTATATTGGAGTTTTTTCAGATATATCGACAATTAAGCAGTCTAAAGCAGAATTGGAATTTTTAGCTCATCATGATCCTCTTACAAAATTACCAAATAGATTACTCCTTACTTCAAGGCTTTCACAAGCAATAAAAAGAGCAAAAAGAGAAGAGACAAAGATAGCTGTTTTATTCTTAGATCTTGATAGATTTAAAGAGATAAACGATACTTTTGGACACTCTTATGGAGATGAGATACTTACAACAGTAACTACAAGATTTAAGATTCTCATGAGAGAAAAAGATACTATTGCAAGGATTGGTGGAGATGAGTTTATAATTCTTATTGAAGAGATAAATGAAGTTTCTGATATAGACCAAGTTTTAGAAAAATTACTCAATGTTTTTAAAGATAAATTTATAGCTTATCAACACTCTTTTAAACTCTCAGCTAGTATAGGTGTTGCTATATATCCAGATGATGGTAAAAAGATAGAAGATTTGATAAAAAATGCTGATGCAGCTATGTACCAAGCTAAAGAAGCAGGCAGAAATACTTATCGATTTTATACTCAAGAGATGACCGAAAAACTATTTACTAAAATGCTAATGAAAAATGAGATAGAAAAAGGTATGAAAAATAAAGAATTTATTGTTTATTATCAACCTCAAGTATCTATTCATAGCGGTAAAGTTTTGGGAGCAGAAGCACTAATAAGATGGAAGCATCCTCAGATGGGATTAATGTTCCCAGATAAATTTATAGAAATTTCTGAGAGTACAAAACAAATTATAGAGTTAGGAAAACAAGTTTTAGAAATAGCTTGTACAGACGCAAAAAAGTGGATAGATAATGGCAATTTTAATGGGAAAGTTGCGGTTAATGTGTCTGCTATTCAGATAAAAAATGGTGACTTTTATGAGCTTGTAACTTCTGTTTTAGAAAATACTGGATTAGATGGGCGTTTCTTAGAGTTAGAACTCACAGAGAGTTATATGATGCAAAATCCTAAAGAAGCAACAGCATTATTTAAAAAACTTAAAACTCATGGTATAACACTATCAATTGATGATTTTGGAACAGGCTACTCCTCTTTAAGCTATTTAAAACAATTACCAGTTGATAAACTTAAAATAGATCGTTCTTTTATTATGGATATACCAAATGATAAAGGTGATATGGCTATAACAAGTACTATTATATCAATGGCAAAGAGTTTAGGCCTTGGAGTAATAGCAGAAGGTATTGAGACAAAAGAGCAACATGAGTTTTTAAAAGAGCATAACTGTTATGAAGCTCAAGGTTATCTTTATAGTAAAGCTATTCCAGAAGAGGATTTTTTGAGATTTTTAAGTAATAAACTATGAGATATATGATTTTTATAGGTATACTTTTTTTATTGCTAGGATGTTCTAATAAGCCTACAGATGCAAAAGAGTTATATGCAGAAGATTGTGCAAATTGTCATGGAAAATTTGCAAGAAAATCAGCTCTAGGAAAATCACAAATCATAGCTGGTTTTTCGAAAGATCAGATTAAAAATGCAATCATTGGGTATAAAGAAGATACATATGGCGGTAGTATGAAAAAGACAATGAAAAAACATGTAAGTTCACTAAATAAAGAGGAGATTAATGCTCTTTCAGAGTATATTTTTAATTTAAATCACTAAACTTCTTTATAGTGGAGTTTAAGTCCTTCTTCACTCATAACAAACCCTTGTATTACTATTTTGCCTTCGTGAACTAGATTGTGATGTTTTTTACATAGTGGTATGAGATTATATTTGTGATTTTTGTGAAAATGGTCGATATTACCATGTTTATCTGAGTTTTTTTGTTCATTTATATGATGGATATCATCAACATCTTTATCGCATAAAGCACATTTACTTAGATATATATCTTTGTTATATTTACTTCGTTTTCTTTTTTTAAGAAGTTCAAGAGAACTATACTCTCCAGCTAACTCTTTTCTAATTGCATAAGCACTATCGATAAACTCCTTATCCATGTGAAGTGATTTTGCAAATTCTAAACCATAAAGACTACTACCACTTCCAAGTGAGAGTTTTCTATTATAAATGAGAGTGTCATTTTTCTCATCATAGTTTACACCAAGATGAAGATATATGAGTTTTTTAAGTTTTTTTATTCTTTTTATTTCGCAAAGTTGATGAAGATGAGTTGCAAAAATAAAGAGTGACTTTGTGTTATAAAGTTTTTCCATTGCACTTGCAACTATAGCCAAGGCAGATTGTGTCTCAGTTCCATGGCTTATCTCATCACCTAGTACAAGAGAGTTTTGAGTTGCTCTATTAAAAATATTTTTAAGTTCTAACATCTCAACTGTAAAAGTGGATAAGCCTTTATAGAGGTTGTCATGACTAACAATACGCGTAAATATTTTGTCAAAAATAACAAATCTTATACTAGCACATGGTACAAAAAATCCAGCTTGTGCCATGATGATACTAATACCAAGTGATTTCATTAAAGATGATTTACCACTAGAGTTTATACCATATAGAAGCATACCACGGATTTCATCTTTTATGCCATCTTCAAGCATAATATAGTCGTGTCCTATATCTTTTGCGATGTGACCCAATACTATATCGTTGGGAACATAGATACCATTTTCTTCGCGTGATTCTATAAGTGGATGACGAAGTCCTATCGCTTCAACAAATCTATTTTTGTCATCCATCTGTAAAACTGTTGGCCGAGAGTAGTTGTAAAGATTTGCACATTTTGCATTAGAAAGGGCAACATCAAGAGTTCCTATGAAGCTTATTAGATGCTCTAGTGTATGAGAAAACATAGTCTCTATTTTTTCTAAACTCTCATCAAATCTCTGTTTGACTAGAGCTATCATTTTAACATTGGCAGTTGTTATCTCTTTAGATATATTTTCAGTAAGTTCAGATGTGATTTTAACAGAGTTTTTAAGTACTTTAAAGCTAAAATCTTTAAAAAAGTGATGTTCTCCATCGATAGTAACAAAACTCTCTTGTAGTCTATCTTTTATCATAGCATAACGGTTTTTTGTTAGAGTTATGTAGTAACCTTCACTATCAAGCCAACCAATGCTAACTGCATTTTTAGCACTGTCTTCAAAAAAAGAGTTTACATGTAGACATATAGTCTCTATACTCTTAATACTTTTTGTTTTGTTATTTATGATTTTATCTATTTGTGGATGTATACCTTCTAAAAATAAATTTTCATTTATCTGCTCTTTTCTAAATTTGGCACAAGTATCTAAAACAAAAGTAGAGTTTAGAATCTTGAGTAACTCTTCACACTCATCATATAGATTTTTAGGAGTTTTTATCTTTTTAAATTGTGCCTCTTTAAATATACCTAAGATTGATTCAAGAGATGTATTTAAGTAGTCAAGTTCTAAAGGATGTAGTTTTTTTAGCTGAATTCGTCTTAAAATTCTCTCTAAATCGTAAACCTGTTTTAGTGCAACTTCAAATTTTTTATAATCAGTTAGTAGTTGTTCACTTAAGTCAAATCTCTCATTGAGTGTAGTTATATCACAGATAGGATTTAAAAGCCTCTCTTTTAAAAGACGTTTTCCAATGGCTGTGGAAGTTTGGTCTATAAGTGAAAGAAGTGTCATCTCATTTGGATTTTTTGAGATAATTCCAAGTTGTTCTAAAGCGTTATTTCCTATGTACATGTAACGCTTATTTCCAAGCATAGTAGGGCGACTCATCTTCTCTATTATATTTTCATCATGCTCTATAATAAAATCACATAGTATTGCTAAAGATTCACTAGCATAAGGGTGACGTTCTATATCTAGGTACTCTATAGGGGTAAGAAGTGAACGTATAGAGTAAATCTTTTCAAAAAGTCTGTTTTGATACGAGATTTTTGCTCTTTTTTTGTTGATACTGTAGTGGATTGATGCGTTTATCTCAAGATAGTTTTTTACCCACTCTTTATCTATAGATTCTGAGTTAAAGGTTAGTACAACTTCACTTGTTTTATAAGTTTGTAAAAGATTAAATATCTCATCGAGTGCATAAGTTTTATCTTCTCTTGTTCCATGTATTTCATTTATGATAGTTTTTCCAGTACTAACATCAATCGCAGAGTATCCAACAGAATAAATCTGATGATTACAATCAACTAACAGGGATACAAGATAGTTTTCACTTGATTCAATTAGGTAATCAAAGTTAGTACCTGGACTAATAATATTTGCAATATATCTTTTTACATGTGGTGGCTCACCTTTTTGTCGAACAATAACAATGGTGTATTTTTTAGTCTGTATTATACGGTTTAAATATCTTTCTAAAGAGACTGAAGGTACACCAGCAAGTAGAGGGTTAGAAGTTGAGTTTTCTATAATAGATTTGTTTTTTCTAGTAAGTTGTATGTTTAGAAGTTCACTAATCTCTTTTGCTTTACCTATTTGCATCTCTTCGTTATTGACTTCATAAGTTTCAAAAAAGCTACCGATCTCCATAAGAACAACTGTATTTGAGCCATATTTCTTTTCAAAAAATAGTTGTAAATCAAAATAAATTTCTGTTAAAAGTCTATTTTGGGAATTTAGTATTTGTGTTACTTCTGCGTTCATTTATCCTCTTTACATGTAAAGGATTATTATACTAAAAGAAGTATAAAATTTTGGTTTAAATACTATTTTGATAGAATAAATAATTATTGATATTAGGACACTTTATGGATTATTTAAAAGATCTAGAAAAAATTGTAAATATTAACTCATATACTCAAAATAAAAGTGGAGTTGATAAAGTTAGCAATGTGATGTCTTCGTGGCTTAAAAAGATTGGTTTTAGCTTAAATGTATACGAGCGTGAAACAGTAGGAAATCATACTCTTTATAAAACACCCAAAATAGAAGGTTTTAAAAATATTTTGCTTTTAGGTCATAATGATACAGTTTTTCCTGAAGGTTATTTTGAAGGTTATACAGAAGATAAAGAGTATATATATGGACCTGGAGTTTGTGATATGAAGGGCGGAAATATAGTTGCTTTACAATCACTAAGAAATATCTATAAAAAAAACAGACAGATAAATAATATAGATTTTATGTTAGTTTCAGATGAAGAGACAGGTAGTGATGACTCTTCTTTAGTGACTTCAAAGATTGCTAAAGATTATGATTACTGTTTTGTTTTTGAAGCTGCAGGTAAAAACTTAGAACTAGTTACAGCAAGAAAAGGTGTAGGAAGATATATTGTCAATATAGAAGGTAGAGCTTCACATGCAGGTACATCATACAAAAAAGGTATAAATGCAAATCTTGAAGCAGCATATAAACTTCAAGAGTATTCAAAACTAATAGATTTTGATAAAGGTACTATTGTAAATGTTGGCAAGATAGAGGGTGGTATGGGTATCAATACAGTCTCACCCCATTGCCAAATGCAGATGGAGTTTAGATTTGATACTTTACAAGAGAAAAAAAGAGTTATAGAAGAAGTAGACAGAATTACACAGCACTCTTACGTTGATGGCACAAAATCAAAAGCTGATTGTGTTATACAAAGAGATGTTATGCAAGAGAATACGAAACAATTAGAGTTTGTTAAACTTATAGAAGAGTTAATAGGAGAGTCGATAAAAGTAGAAAAAAGAGGTGGAGTAAGTGATGCAAATGTTGTAGCAGGTCAAGGTGTTACAACACTTGATGGATTTGGTCCTTTTGGTGATGGTGATCATACAAAAAAGGAAAGAGCTTTAAAAAGTTCTTTTGAACAAAGAATCAATATGATGACAAAAGTATTAGATTATTTTCAAGGAGACAGTTGTGAATAAAAGACAGATTGGTATGTGGATGTATAGCAATGGTGGCGGAGATGTTATACAAGAAAAGCT